>JAGXRH010000062.1 GCA_018335975.1 Ignavibacteriales bacterium | reverse complement strand
ATTAGTTTTTAGTTTTCAATACAATGTTCCAACTTAAAAATCGTCCGCTTGTTGTCGCTCATCGCGGCTGTTCAAGTTCCTTCCCGGAAAATACTCTCCCCGCATTTCGCCGCGCTATCGAGGTTGGCGCGGATATGATTGAAATGGATATCCAATGTTCCAGCGACGGAAAGGTATTGGTCTTTCACGACCATCGCGTTAATCGTGTAACTGATGGACGCGGAAAAGTAAGCACCTTTACGTTAAAAGAATTGCAGGGACTCGATGCGGGCTCGTGGTTCGATAAACGTTTTGCCGGCGAACAGATTCCTCTCCTTCGCGATGTCTTTAAGATGACACAGGGACAAATTCAGTTGAATATTGAAGTAAAATCGTACGGTAATGATGCGAAATATAATTTTATCGTCGAAAAAAGTATTAAACTTGCGAAAGAATTCGGGATGGAAAACGATATTCTCTTCACGTCGTTCGACCATAATTTATTGCGGGAATTTTTTGAATACGACCCGAATATTCACCGCGGGGTGCTGTATGATGCGCGGCGACACGCTAAAAAATCACCAACACTGCTGTGTAAACTTGCGTTTTCGGAAACATTCGTGTGCGATATCAAAGTGCTCAAGAAATCACTCTTGAATGATGCGCGGAAAAGCAATTTGCTTGTGGCAGTCTATTCCGTGGAATCGGAAGATGATTTTGAACGGGCAATGAAAGCCGACGTTGATTTCATCATTTCCGACCGTCCCGAACAAGTGCTCCGTTGGTTAGGGCGTTCAGTTTAATCGAACATCATCTTCATTTTTTTTTCTTCTGTTGAAAAAAAATAACCGTTTCCCGCAATCAACGTCCGGTCAAACGCCACTTCCTCCCCTTCTTCGCTCGTTCAGGAATTTTCTTTCTCTCGAAAAAAATCTCTCCCACAATTCCCTCGTGGCATATACTTCCGACCTTGAGTTCTTTTTCAATTTTCTCGCGGTAAATAATTCAACTCCCGAAACTGCAAGTCCAAACATTCTCACACAATTTATCCAATCATTGCACGCGAACGGTCTTACGGCAAAAAGCATTTCCCGTAAAATATCTTCACTGAAAGGATTCTATAAATTTCTCATTCGGGAAAATATTATCAACGCCGACCCTGCGGTAATTCTCGAACGTCCAAAAATAGCAAGCATTCTTCCCGATGTTCTCCATCAACACGAAATTGAGAAAATTCTCGAAGCGGCAAACGGAGAAGAATTTTCGAATCGGAATAACCTTCTCGCCAAAAAAATGTGGATCCGCGACCGCGCAATTCTTGAAACATTGTATGCTACGGGAATGCGCGTTTCCGAACTTCTGGATTTGAAAACTACATCTCTTTTTTTCGACGAAGGATTTGTCCGTGTATTCGGTAAAGGGGCGAAAGAACGTTTCATTCCCATCGGAAAACACGCGCAACATTGGATTCGTCAGTACGAGAGTGATGTTCGAATTCTCCTTGCAGCGAAATTCACTTTGGACGATAAGGTGTTTTTAAATGCACGCGGCAAACGGCTTTCCCGAATGGCAATCTGGAATATCGTTCATCAATACAGCGTAAAAGCGCTCGGCAAAAAAATTCATCCCCATACATTCCGACATTCATTCGCAACTCATTTACTCGAGGGTGGCGCGGATATCCGCATCGTTCAGGAATTATTAGGTCATTCCGATATTTCCACGACAGAAATTTACACCCATATTGATAGAGAATTTTTGAAAGAAGTGCATCGAACATTCCATCCACGGGGATAAATTTTTTCAGAACTTATTTATCCAAAACTCCATTTCTCCAACACCCCGCTCAATTCCTCTCATCAGTTATCAACGTGAATCAACCCGAAACCCTAAACTCTACACTCGACACTATAATCATTGGCGGCGGCGCAGCGGGATTAATGTGCGCAATTGAAGCGGGAAAACGCGGGCGAAATGTTTTGCTCATCGAACACAATGAACAAATCGGAAAAAAGATTTTGATTTCGGGCGGCGGGCGATGTAACTTTACCAATCTCAATGTTTCTTCGGAAAATTTTATTTCTGCAAATCCGCATTTTTGCAAATCCGCTCTCTCACGTTATACGCCGAATGATTTTATTCGACTCATCGAAAAACATACCATCGCGTTTCACGAAAAGAAACTCGGACAACTTTTTTGCGCTGGAAGCGCAAAGCAAATTGTGGAAATGTTGTTGAAGGAATGTAATGCTGTCAGTGTGAATATTTTGTTGAACTGCGAAGTACAACGTATTTCAAAATCAATTTCATTTTCTGTGGAAACAAATCTCGGAACGTATGAAAGTGAAACAGTGGTGATTGCAAGCGGCGGTTTATCCATTCCGAAAATCGGCGCGAGCAATTTTGGATTTGATATTGCAAAACAATTTGATTTAAATATTATCGAACCGCTACCCGCGCTCGTTCCGTTATTATTATCAAAAGAGCAAATGAAAACCTATAATCATCTCAGCGGAATTTCTCTTGAAGCAATAGTAACGTGCAACGAACTATCGTTTGAAGAAAATATTTTGTTCACGCATCGCGGATTAAGCGGACCGGCGATTTTACAAATTTCTTCGTACAGGAAAGAAGGCGATTCGCTTTCCTTCAATCTTTTTCCAAAAGAGAATGTTGAAAATATTCTTTGGATTGGCCAACAAAGCAAAACTTCATTGGGAACGTTACTCGCGCAATATCTTCCAAAACGATTTGTAGAAATTTGGTGCGAACAATTTCCGCTTGCAAAACCAATGAACCAATGGAATCAAAATGAATTGAAAACTCTTGCAACATTTCTTTCTTCGTGGAATATTACACCAATTGAAACGGAAGGATTTGAAAAGGCAGAAGTTACGCGCGGAGGAATTGACACGAACGAACTTTCTTCGAAAACAATGGAAGCAAAAAAAGCGCGCGGATTATTTTTTATCGGCGAAGTCGTTGATGTAACCGGTTGGCTTGGCGGTTATAATTTTCAATGGGCTTGGAGTTCGGGATTTGCGGCGGGAAATTATGTATGATTATTTTAGTTGACAACTTTAAAACAATTTCTTTATAAGAAGTTGTCAACGAATCGTCAACTCTTTGCAACATGATTTATCATAAACCGGATATTTTCATTTTCATTATTCGTTATAATTTTTATACCCGGATGAATCTTTTGCCACACACGAAATACTTCATCTGCAAATCCCTGTCCAATCGTTATAACATTTTTAAAATCCAACACTATTTCTTTGAATTTATCTAACCCACTCAATATTCTTCGCGCTTGCGAACGAGAAATATTACCCCCATCTATTTTATACAATTCAACCCGCACGACGCTTTTTCCGAATTCAAATTCTTCACCAACATATTGTTGAAATATGCTTTGCAATTCTTTTCTTGTTTTTTTTCTTATCCAAAATTCTATGCGTGTACCGAGTATTTTCTTTCCTTCCTCAATAAAAATATCATTTTTCCAATTATCATAAGTCAGCTTCTTACTTGAACTTCTTATCACAAATGTATCGGCGATTTTAGAAGTAAAAAATATTCCTTCGCCGCTATGTCGTTCGGGATCGGTTGTTTGTTTTCCTTTTAATAAATCCTGAATCGCCTCTAATTCGCTATTAAGATTTTTATTTTTCATAATGTGTTGAAAAATACCAATGCCTTCGTCCACAATGCTAAAATAAATCTCTCCGTTGCGTTTTATTCGCAGTCGAACTAAGGGCGATTGAGAATGTTCAATTGCATTATTCATCATCTCCAAGAAAGCATATTCAAGAATATGAGCGACATTATTCGGAAGATTATGAAAAATTCCTGACTTTGTTTTTACTTCTTCCAGCACTTTATCTTCCATCAAAGCATTATTTCTTAAAATGCGATGTACATCTTTTACTTCTTTTCTTGCTGCGTTGAGCGAACGCTTCGTCGCGAGAATATACTTTGCCTGATTTGCTTTTCCTACTAAATCAATTTTATTTTCTTTCCGTAATTCCTGAAAGAAGCGATTAATGTACGCTCGAGAGAATCCTGTTGCTTGTATTATTTCTGAAACGGAAACTATTTTGTTTCTTTTCAAGCGAGCAAGAATAAGTAATTTTATATCTATTGTTTTTCTCATGACAGTTTCGGTTTTTGTTGACAACTTTAATATAAAATAAAAATCTGAAGTTGTCAACAAGTCGTCAACTCAATTTAAAAATAATCTTTCCTTTTCAGACAAACGCATCCACTTTCAATTTTTCTTCGCTTCATTTTCTTTGTAACTTTTGCCCGATTTTTTAGCCACGAATTTCACGAATCAACACTAATTATTTATGAACGAAGTCGTAATCATCAGCGCAGTACGAACTCCTATCGGCGCATTTCAAGGAAGTTTATCTTCCATTCCCGCAACAAAACTTGGCGCAATTGCAATTAAAGAAGCAATCACTCGCACACATATTTCTCCGAATGAAATCAGCGAAGTAATTATGGGAAATGTTTTAACGGCGGGAGAAGGACAAGCACCTGCACGACAAGCGGCATTGTTTGCTGGACTTCCCGAAACTATCGAAACAATGACCATCAATAAAGTATGCGGAAGCGGATTGAAAGCAGTGATGCTCGGAGCGCAAGCAATTCTCTGCGGCGATGCGGAAATTGTTGTCGCCGGTGGAATGGAAAGTATGAGCAACGTTCCCTACATTTTGGAAAACGCGCGAAATGGTTTGCGAATGGGACACGGACAACTCACCGACGCAATGATTAAAGATGGTTTGTGGGATGTGTATAACAATTATCATATGGGAAATGCGGCGGAGCTGTGCGCGAAAGAATGTGCAGTTCCGAGAGAAGCGCAAGATGAGTTCGCAATTCGCAGTTACAAACTTGCAATCGAAGCGCAAACGAAAGGATATTTCAACGATGAAATTGTGAATGTTTCCATTGAACAAAAAGGTCAACGACTCGTAGAGAAAAGTGCTTTGATTATTTCCGAAGATGAAGAACCGAAGAAAGCGCGCTTCGATAAAATTCCTACCTTGAAACCAGCATTTCAAAAAGATGGAACAGTAACTGCGGCGAACGCTTCAAAAATTAATGATGGTGCAGCAGCAGTTCTCATAATGTCAAAAGCAAAAGCGGAAAAGTTAGGACTCAAACCGCTTGCAAAAATTATTTCTTATGGTTCTGCGGCAAAAAAACCGGAATGGTTCACGACTGCTCCCGCGGATGCAATTCAAAAAGTGTTAGCGAAAGCAAATCTCACAAAAAATGATATTGATTTATTTGAAATCAACGAAGCGTTTGCGGTTGTGAATCTTGCAGTAAATAAAATGCTCGGAATTGATGTAGAGAAAACAAATGTTCACGGCGGAGCAGTTGCACTTGGTCATCCGATTGGCGCGAGCGGTTGCAGAATTTTGGTTACACTTCTCCACGCAATGAAACAACGTAACGCAAAACGTGGATTGGCGGGAATTTGTATCGGCGGCGGTGAAGCGAGCGCGATGATTGTGGAAGCGATTTAGATTCGGGAAACTATTGAAAACTAAAAAAGTTTATTCATTTGAATCTTATTTCTTACAACAAAACTAAATTAAAAATAACGAAAGGATAAAAATATGACTTGTCCCAAATGTAGTAATAAAACAATTTTCGATTTTTCGAGATGTCCTTCTTGTGGTCTTGACATATCAAAAGGGTTCGACATTAAGACTGGACAAACGCCTACAATCTCAAAAGACAATGAAATAACTCCATCACCACTAGTACTTTCCACAAATGAACCCGGATCAGGGGCTATATCGGTTCTTCGATTTTTCGCATGGTTGAATTTAGTCGCTGGTATTATTGGTGCAATTTACATTTGGAGTAACTTTGCAACCGAGAAAATTTTGAAGGGAACGTATTATTCTTATGCAGAAAGTGTGACGAACCCTCTCGGCGTTGCCATAGGTGTAGCCGTTTTTCTTGAAGGCATTTTCGCTTGTGCTCTCTTTTTGGTAATTGCAAATATTGCTGAAAATTTAATTGCAATTCGTTTAAATACTACACCCAGTGAATAAAAAATTACAAGTAATTTATGAACACCAAACAACAAGCAATAGAAGTAATTCAATCGCTTTCAGATGATTGCACAATGGAAGATATACAGTATCATCTCTACGTTCGAGAAAAAGTAGAACGTGGAATCCGTGCAATTGACGAAGGTCTTTATATTTCTCAACAACAAGCAGAAAAGAAAGTTCACGAATGGCTCGCGTCGTATGGACAGAACCAGCGTTAAATGACCTTCACGATATTCTCGATTACATCGCAAAAGATTCTTTCGTGTATGCGGAACGATTCGGAATTCGAGTTGTAACTGCACCGTGCATCTTGGAGCAATTCCCACAATGTGGAAGAATTGTTCCGGAATTTGACGATGAGAATATTCGAGAAATATTTTACGGTTCATATCGCATCATCTACGTTGTCCGTGAAGAACATTGTTACATTACTGCGGTGATCCACGGAAGTAGAGATATTCTACGTCATATTGATCCGGGTACGTGGGATTTAACATAATTTTTGCACTTAAATTTTTACCAAACTATGAACGAAATAAAAAACATTACAATTCTCGGTGGTGGGACAATGGGAAACGGCATTGCTCACACATTTGCGCAATATGGATTTTCCGTTTCGCTGTACGATGTGAAACAAGAATTTCTTGATAAAGCAATAAAAACTGTTTCAGGAAATCTTGATAGGCAAGTAAAAAAAGGAACGCTTTCTGAAGAGCAAAAAAAATCTACGCTGGCAAACATCAAAACGTTTCTTTCCATTGAAGAAGCCGCGGCGAATGCGGATTTAGTGATTGAAGCAGTTCCGGAAAATGCTGAACTTAAAAAAGATATTTTCAGAAAACTCGATGCAAGTTGCAAACCATCAGCAATTCTTGCATCGAACACTTCTTCGATTTCGATTACGGAAATTGCCGCAGTTACAAAACGTCCGCAGCAAGTAATCGGAATGCACTTTATGAATCCCGTTCCGCTGATGAAACTTGTAGAAGTTATTCGCGGACTTGCAACTTCGGATGAAACTTTTCAAGCGGTAAAAAACGCAGCGGAGAAATTAGAAAAAACTCCCGTCGAAGTAAATGATTATCCCGGATTTGTTTCTAATCGTGTGTTGCTGCCGATGATAAACGAAGCGATTTACTGTGTGTTTGAAGGCGTTGCAAAACCGGAAGCAATTGATACGGTGATGAAACTCGGAATGAATCATCCGATGGGACCGCTTCAACTTGCTGATTTTATTGGTCTGGATGTGTGTCTTTCGATTATGAATGTTTTGCACGAAGGACTTGGCGATTCAAAATATCGTCCGTGTCCGCTGCTGAAACAAATGGTTGCGGCAGGACATTTGGGAAAGAAAACGGGAAAAGGATTTTATTCGTACTGAAGATTTTAGATTTTATATTTTAGATTGAAGATTGGAAATAGAACACAGATGACACTGATGAAACTGATTTACACAGAAAATAAAATCAGTGAATATCCGTACCAATCCGTGTCATCCGTGTTCTATTTTTTTTTACTAACGAGAAAACGAACTAACAAGCCAACCAACTAACGAATAAACGAACTTGAAATACATTGCTTTTCTCCGCGGCATAAATGTGAGCGGACAAAAAATTATCAAGATGGAAAACTTGCGTGAAATGTTTTCTTCTTTCGGATTGAAGAATGTAACAACATACATCCAAAGCGGTAATGTATTGTTTGAAACTGCGAAAACAAACGCGCAAACTCTCACGAAAAAAATTGAAAGCGGATTACAAAAAGCGTTTGGTTACGATGTTACGGTTATACTGCGAACGGTTGACGAAGTTGCAGAGATTGTAAAACTCAATCCGTTTAAGAACATACAACCCGATGCAGATGTAGGATTGTATGTTACGTTTATTGCAGAAGAACTCAACCCAAAACCGAAACTCCCGTTGTTCTCCAAACAAAAAGATGTTGAAATTATTGGAATGAACAATTGCGATGCGTTTTGTTTAGCGCTTCCTGTCAAAAACGGGCGATACGGTTTTCCCAATGTTTTTATTGAGAAAGAATTTCGTGTATTGGCAACGACAAGAAATTGGACGACGGTGAGGAAGGTGGTGGAGTGAGAAAATTTCTACTCAATAAAAAAAGAACAAACAACAATTAGTTATCATTCGAATAAAAAAGATGAACTACACCGATAGATTAAGACCGGATAATAAGGGACTTACAACTTACCTTGATGAGTTGCTTGGAAAAAATTACCAAATCCCAACTTTTCAAAGAGATGTGGTTTGGGAAGAAGAAAATGTAAAAAAACTGTGGGATAGTATTTACAAGTTTTATCCGCTTGGAAGCATTCTGATTTGGAAAACTGACTTACAACTCCAAAACCACAGACAAGTGGGCGGACACATAATTACTGACACAAACTTTAGTAGGACAGAATATCAATACATCTTAGATGGACAACAAAGAACAACTTCATTGCTGACTTCACTTTATGGCGGAAGCATAGAAGGTCGTGATGGTTTTAATCCAACACTTTTTGTTGACCTAACTATTCCTATTGATGGAGATACTGATGATGAGAGTTACAAAAACAGATTTCTGTTTTGGAATGAAATAGAAGACAGAGGCGGTGAAATTCGGCAGAACATCGGAAAGAAAAAAAGGTTTGATGAAGGACTAATAGTAAAGTTGATTGATATTAAAAATAATTTTGGAACAGTTGAAAGGAGTTTAGTTGAACATTCAAATGAAGAATACAAGAATTACGACCATCAAGTTCGTGTTGAGTTAAGGCGTTTGAAAGCGATACTTGACAACTATCGAGTTTCGTTTATTGAGGTTAAAGGAATTCAAGTTTCAGAAGTTTGTCAAATTTTTGAACGAATCAACCAAGCGGGAAAACCTCTAAATATTTTTGATATTGTTGTAGCAAAAACTTTTAGACCTATAACCAAAACAGACAAAGGTTTTTATTTAAGAGAAATCATTGATAATTTCCGAACAACAAACAAAAGTCAATTTTTACAGATAAGCGATTTTGATTACTTACAAATACTTGCTGTTTTAATTAACAGAAATATTTCTGGCAATGGAGTTAGAAATATAACAGACCGTTATCTAAATGAAATTAAGACGGAACAAATTCTCACTGTTTGGGAGGACGCAAGGACTGCAATTCTAAAAGCATTTGATTTCTTTGAAAATCACTTGCACCTTAAAACACCATACTTAATTCCTTACAGATATTTTTACTTTACAATTATTGCTTACTTTTTCAGAAACGAAAATCCCAATTATGATTTTATTAAAAAATATTTTTGGTTCAACACTTTTCACAATGATGATTTATTGAGCAACACAACACAACTTTTCCAAGACATTAATTTTTTTGATATGGAAAAACAAAAGCAACCATATCAATTCAATCGCTTCTTAATAGATAGGGAAAAACTTCGTTCTGCTTCGTATAGCTCAAAAGGAAGGATGAGCCGAGCTGTTCTTTCTCTTTATGCGAGCCAACAACCAAAAGATTGGGAACATTGCGATAGAGAAGTTTTAGTTCAAAACTTTTTCTTCTCAACGGACAAACCTAATCTACATCATATTTTCCCGACTAATTCCGACTATGTTTTAAATAATCGTCATCACAACCAAATTGACAGTGACAGTTTAATGAATATTGCTTACTTAACTCAAATCACAAACCTTGACATCACAAACAGAAATCCGTTAGAATATATCAAGGACTATGATAAGCCAGAGTTTGAAGCAATAATGGCAACACATTTATTACCAAAAGAAATTTTGGATTGGGCAAGAGCGGACAGTATGCCAGACAACGCATTAGATATTTTCATAGATAAAAGAGTTGACATGATTATAGAAAACTTAAAACAGAAACTACAAATTTCAAATTTTGACGTTATAGATTCAAAAGAACAGCTGTAATTTTCTGCATTGTAAAAAATAAACAGTGAACTTTACTTTTGACGAAACACATTATGAATAACACACTCTTAACACAACCAATCTCAAACTTAACTGTTCAAGATTTAAAAACACTCATCGAAGAAATCATTGAACAAAAACTTTCTCAATTTTCTTACGACCCGGATGCCGGTTTAGAGTTACGGCCGGAAATTGAACAATATCTCCAACGCTCGTTGCAAGAAACATCAAGCGGTGTTCGAGGAATTGATGTATCCGAAGTTGGTAAGCGACTAAACTATTTCTAATTTTACATTTTACATTGAACGTATGAGCAACATAAAATTATTTGAGAGCAAAAAAATACGCAGTCAGTGGGATTCAGAAAATGAAAAGTGGTATTTTTCAATCACCGATGTCGTGGCTGTACTTACGGAAAGTATTGATGCACAAGCATATTGGAGAAAGTTGAAGGAGCGGTTAAAAAAAGAAGGAAATGAAACCGTGACAAACTGTCACGCTTTGAAAATGGAAGCCGCTGATGGTAAAATGCGATTGTCCGATGTTGCTGACACAGAACAACTGCTGCGTTTAATCCAATCTATTCCATCACCGAAAGCGGAACCGTTTAAACAATGGCTTGCAAAAGTTGGCTATGAACGTATGCAGGAAATAGCAAACCCGGAACAAAGTTTAGACCGCGCAAGAGAGAACTGGCAGCGATTGGGAAGAAGCGAGAAATGGATTCAGCAGCGAATGACGGGACAGGAAACGCGCAACAAATTAACGGACTACTGGAAACAAAGCGGAATAGAAAAATCGGATGAGTTTGCTTTTCTGACGAACATCATACACGAGGAGTGGACAGGATTAACCGTAAAAAAACATAAAGACTTGAAAGGTTTGAAAACGCAAAACCTTCGAGACCATATGACGGAAGCAGAGTTGATATTTACCGCGCTTGCAGAACTTTCGACACGGCAAATAGCGGAAACAGAACAGGCGAAAGGAATACAACCAAATGCAATTGCCGGTAAAAAAGGTGGACGCATTGCAAAAAACGCGCGATTAGCATTGGAAGAAAAAACTGGAAAAAGCGTAGTAACAAATGAAAATTTTTTACCTCCGGCAAAAGAGAAAAAGAAAATAGAAAAAGAGTAGTAACAAAAAAGTATTTATCTTTTCAACAAAGCAAACTAACGAACAAACAAGCAAACCAACAAACGAAACTATGAACTTCACCTTTGACGAGACACATTTAATGATACAACAAACCGCGCGGGATTTTGCAGAAACGGAATTACGACCAAATGTTTCCGAGCGCGATGAGAAAGAAGAATTTCCGTACGATGCCGTAAAAAAAATGGGCGAACTCGGATTTATGGGAATGAAAGTCGCGGAAAAATATGGCGGCGCGGGACTCGATACAATCAGTTACGTTCTCGCGATGGAAGAAATTTCCAAAGTAGATGCATCAGCGGGAGTAATTATGTCGGTGAATAATTCGCTCGTCTGTTACGGTTTGGAAAAGTGGGGAAACGAAGAACAAAAACAAAAATATCTCGTCCCGCTTGCGCAAGGAAAAATGCTCGGAGCGTTTGCTCTTTCGGAACCGGAAGCAGGAAGCGATGCAACGAATCAACATACAACTGCCGTGCGTGATGGAAATTTTTACATTCTCAACGGAACAAAAAATTTTATCACGAATGGAAAAAATGCCGATGTTGTTTTGGTAATGGCGCAAACAGATAAAACAAAAGGACCGAAAGGAATCAGCACGTTTATCGTTGAGAAAAATTATCCCGGATTTTCTGTTGCGAAGAAAGAAAGGAAATTAGGAATACGAAGTTCAGATACAGTTTCGCTCTCGTTTACAGCTTGCAAAGTTCCAATGGAAAATAGAATAGGCGAAGAAGGATTTGGATTTAAGTTTGCCATGAAAACACTTGACGGAGGAAGAATAGGAATTGCTTCGCAAGCAATGGGAATCGCAATGGCGGCGTTGGAAGAATCAATCAAATACGCAAAGCAGAGAAAAACATTTGGAAAATATTTAGCGGAACATCAAGCGATTCAATTTAAAATTGCAGATATGCAAACGAAAATTGATGCGGCACAAATGCTTCTTTTACGCGCTGCAGCCACCGATGCTGAAAATCCTAACTATGGAACATATTCAGCAGAAGCAAAACTCCTCGCTTCAAAAATTGCAGTTGAGTGTGCGTTGGAAGCGATTCAAATCCATGGCGGTTACGGTTATTGCAAGGATTATCCTGTAGAACGATTGCTGCGCGATTCAAAAATTACGGAGATTTATGAAGGAACCTCAGAAGTACAACGAATTGTTATTTCCCGTGCGCTCTTAAAATAGATTAAAGTTCTTCCCATCGCTTTGTAAGTTCAACAATATTGCATATTTTTTTCCACGAAAAAATTACTTTATACCTAACTCAAGAGAATTCCGAGGTCATTATTAACTGTTGATATATCCTTACACTTCGCTGTAACATTCTTCTCGCTTCCTTATGAGAAGAGGACCACAATGAAACGCACTCTTTCCCTACATAGTTTATTTTTCGGAGCCCTCCTTACACTTTGTTTTTCTCAAAGTTTCAGTCAAGCCACTTTTACATCCAGAGTTACAACAGGATTTTGGAATACTTCTTCCACTTGGATTTTTTCCGGAGAAGATGAAGATAGCATTCCCGATGCAAATGATTCAGTTTTCATTTCCATCTCGATCGAAAATCATAACATTTCTATACCAGAAAATTTCACAGCGCAATGCTTCGCACTCGTTATTGGCAGTAGCGGAAAAGGGAAAACAAGCGGGCTCTCTCTTCAATCGTCTTCTTCACTTTTTGTCTTGACGTCTGTAAAAATTCTTCAACCTGAATCGGGGACACGATTTCTTGAGATTGGAAATGGGTCAGTCAACATCAATGGAAACGCAACAATATCATCCTACGCTCTTTCCCCTTCGTCAATTTCACGCATCTCCCTTTTGAACGGTTCATTACGTATCAACGGTGACCTCTCCTTAATGGCTATCGTCGCCGGAAATGCAATCATAGATGGAACAAATGGCGCTTCTCAAATAGAATTAGGCGGTCAAGTTTACCTGAATCCAAAGGGAATGTTTTCTCTCAGCAGCGAAAGTACTGTTAAATTTTACAGTAACCAACCGCAACAGATTCTTTCTCAACCATATGGAAGCATCATTTTTTCAGGCGGAGAAAAAATACTTCACGGCGATATTTCGGCTCAATCATTCACTATCGTAAACGATGTACAGGTAAACGGGCAACAACACTCCATAAGAATTTTCGGCGATTGGAATAACTACGGAACGTTTACCTCGACCGGAACTGTGCATTTTACGGGTGATAACCAATTGATAACTCCAACCTCATTCTACTCAACTGTTTTCGAAGGGAATGGTGTAAAGACATTACTCGGTGATGTTTCGGTATTGGGAAACCTTGCTATTAAAGAACATTCCATTCTCGACGGTGGAAATAATACTCTCACCATCGGTGGTAGTTGGAAAAATGAAAACTTGTTTTACTCAAGCGGCACTGTGAAATTTATTGGTAATGAACAGGAAATTTTCTCGAGTACATTTAATAACGTCGTATTTGCAAGTTCGGGAGCAAAACTTCTCCTTGGAGAACTTACTATCGGCGGGTCTGTTATTGTAGAGAATGGCACAACTCTTTACGCCGGAAACTATAATCATAATATCGCAGGAAATTGGACGAACAACGGCACAGTTCTCTCGGAAGGGACTTTTAACTTCAACGGAAGTGACCAAACAATCAACGCAAGTACATTCTACAATCTTCATCTTTCAGGAACAGGAACAAAAACTGCAACCGGCAACATTGTTGTGAACAATAAGTGGCTGGTTGATAATAATGTTACGTTTCATGCCGGAAATAGTAACCATACAATTCACGGAACATTTTTATTGAACGGCACGCTCTCGGCAGGAACGAGCACTTTTATTTTTCAAGGTTCCTCGAAACAAGAAATAGCACCGGCAACCTATTTCAATATCATCCTGAATAATTCATCAGGCGTATTTCTTAAAGAGAATATTTCAGTTTTGAATACCATTACGCTCCAAAGCGGAGAATTATTTACCGGACTAAATAAAGTATCTCTTGAAGAAAATGCTTCTCTCGTTGAAACATCGGGAAATACTATTGTTGGCACAGTTACTACACTTCGCAACGTCATCAGCGGGGAAATCCAGCAATTTGGAAACATTGGACTGGAATTACTTGCGCTCAATAATTCTCCCGGTCCAACCCTAGTAACTCGCACAACCGGATTCACAATTCCGGCAAGTCCGACATTTTCTGAAAATAGTTCTATCCGGCGATACTTCACCATTGTTCCCACAGACAATAATAATCTGAACGCAACCATTGTTTTCCATTATGATGAATCTGAAATTGGAAATCAAAATGAGGAAACCTTTAATGTGTGGAATTCGCTTGATGAGAATGAACCAATGACTCGATCGCGCAATGGAACACAACGTAATACGTCTGCAAATACCGTCGCAATTTCCGGAGCGCCATCAGTTTTCAAATTCACTGTTGCAGACGAAAACAATCATTTATTCGGTGGTATCCTTACGGTCAAAAAATTCAGTGACCGCGATGGAGATACCGGAACCAATAGTGATAGAGAAATACAGTCTTCCCACTTCGAGATTCGACGTGATTCTCCATCCGGTCAACTTTTCGCGTATGTTGAAAACGATACGCTTCTCTTTGTTTCCGATGTTCCTCCGGGAAATTATTCAATTGTTCAACGAGATGACTTTGGATGGAATAATTTAGGTTACAATGTTAATGGTCAATTCACCTCCGGCAATGACACACACGTCGAAATTTCCGCATCTGCCGGACTTCAAACAAATATTGAGTTCGTTTCATACAGCCAGAACACCATTATCATTAAACCAACGTGGGATATGGACGGAAATGTGTACACGCTGCGAGACCGAAAAGCAAGGAAGTGGAATGTAGAACTTCATAAAGACTCGCCCACGGGACCTTTGGTTGAATTAACGGTTTCCGATTCTAATTATTTTGCTACTCAACTGGAAGATGGCATTTATTATATCGTTGGTGAAGATTCCGTTCGGTGGAAATATCTCGGTTATTCCATTGATAAAAATGCCGTTATTACTTCGCAGGGAAATTTCTCAGTTCCGGTTGCAGTCAACAACAGAAAAATTCATACTGCACGACTTTTCTTTTTTCATCCCAATACCATCACCGTACGAACATACCGTGACCCTGATGGAAATGTGGAAACCCTCGAAGGTCGTGAACTCATTTCATGGCATCTTTCACTTTTTCAAAATAATAGAGACCAGGAAAACCGAGTCTATTCTGCCAGTACGAATGAGGTTACAATAAACAATCTCGGCAATGGAATATATTTCCTCGAGCAACAAAAACAAAGAGGTTGGCTTCCACGTGGCTACATTGTCAATGGTGTTTTGTTCAACAGTTCTTCCAACGTTACCACATTTCATTTAACCGGCGGCGATTCATTCGATATTACCCTCCTTCAATTTCATCCCAACACACTCTCGATGGAATTTATCGGCGATGGAGATGGTATTCTTTCCACAACCGATGACCGACAAATTCTTCCGTGGTCCTACACGCTTTTCTCCGATTCCGTCAATTCCTTGCAGAAAATTTCCATTGAAAATGTGCAATCGGTTACGCTTGATACATTAGGAGATGGCGCTTATTTCCTCGTTCCAAATGATAGTGTTGGATTTGAACAACTTGGTTATTATTTTAATAATGAACTCATCCTCAACGCGAACACTTCCCCCATCTCCCTTTCACTCATGGGTGGAGGTATTCATTCAAACATCCAGTACGTCTATTTTACCACAACGGCAAAAAAGTTCATTACATTTCTACAAGATAGTTTAGGAAAAAAATCATACTCATTACAGAAAAAGCAAACGAAACGCGACTCTTCGACCACCCGCAAACCGTTCATTGCAAACGTTCGCGATTCTGCATTTAAAAATTATATTACACCAAAACTCGGACAATTGTATCTCGGAGTTCCTCAGAATGAGAAAAGTACAATATCACAATTTGGCTGGGTAAAACTTTCAAAAGCGCAGAGAAAATTTGCGCCGCATAATCAACCATCGAATAAATTTTCGCATACTAAGGAGGCAAAGAATCCTGTCATTTCGCGTGTAAATAATAAACTTGCCGGAGAGTTATACGCTCTTAAACTTGCTATCGCAGCAAGTGATGCAAACATTACTCCTACTGGGCTGGGAGAACTCATATTCAATGATGAAACCAATGCCACTCATCCATTCAACGGAAAATCACTTCGCGAAATTGCGCCAATAGAACTCAATGGAGCAATTGACTCAATTCTTACGTACGGCGATGAAACATCAGAATACGCGTATGAACAATTCCATCTTTGGCTGAGAACTATTAACGAAGCATTCAGCGGCACGATGGAAACACTGAACACAAACCCGCTGAGAGTACGGGGGAAAACACCGCTTGCATCCATCGTGTTCCTTAGACCAAGTTTGAAAAAAAAGCCGTCAATTTCAGAAGAACCGGTTGATGTTGATATCCCGAGAAAATTTTCTTTCCTGCAAAATCACCCTAACCCGTTTAATCCGTCAACTTCAATCGGTTTTCAACTGGCAAAAGAATCTGAAGTATCTGTGAAAATTTACAATCTGCTCGGGCAGGAGATTGCAACCGTAATAGAAAGTGAAGAATACCCAGAAGGAAGCTACACGTTCGATTTCGATGCATCACTCCTTTCTTCCGGTATTTATTTTTGTCGCCTTACCGCAATTCCATTAGATGGCGAAGGATTACCGACTCATCTCATTAAAAAAATGATGCTGATGAAATAGTTTTGCGACAATTATTCAACCGGCAATAAAAAATGGCGATTCCAAATTTTGAAATCGCCATTTCCTATTATAAAATTCACCTTACTTCAACAGCAACAACTTTCTCACTTTCACGAATTCGTTGTCGTTAATCATCAAGCGCGAGAAATAGACTCCCGTTGCCAATCTACTCGCATCGAACACGATTTCATATTGTCCTTCCTCGTATTCTTGTTTGTTCAAAAGCGTCGAAACCTCTTGTCCGATAATGTTGTATATCTTCAACGATACGACCGAGAACTTCGGTAAATCAAAGCGTATAGTTGTCGTAGGATTAAACGGATTCGGATAGTTTTGGTACAAGTTGAATTCTGTCGGTAATTCTGTTGCAAGAAGATTAGTAAATCTCGTTGAACGTTTTCCCGGAACAAGTTTCACCAATCCCACATCACTTGCCCGCTTCACTCCTTTGAGTGTAACTGCATACGGATTTTTCTTAATAATTGTTTCGCTCGCAAGTTCGTGATTTGTTGCGCTAATCGGAGCAGCAAATCCTTCATTGATTTGTTCGAGAACGTCAATAACGCTCTTTAATTCTGCATACGCTGTATCATCGTCAATACCTTTCGCTTGCCAATACGTCATTATCGTATCGAAATACATTCCTACTTCGGAGAGAGTGAGTCCGCGTAGTTCTTTTCCTGCGAGTGTGAGTGATGTATCGAGTGTTAATGCTCCAAAGTTAGGAGGTGTAATACTGTCTTCGCTTGCAATCAAATTCAACTTGAACGCTACGCCTTGTTCAAACGCTTTATTATCGAATTTCTTTTTGTCGGCTTTCACTATTCCAAAAAGGGCTTTCGTTTTTGTTCCTCGCAAACTATCGAGCGGATAATACAACTCGCTGTGGGAACCCGTGTAGAGTTTTCCTAACTCTGCGGCTTTTTTGTATGCAATCCATCCGTATTTTTTCTTATCCGCTTTTACTGTTTGCGGAATACCAAGAAACGTGGCTCCGTTCTTTCCGATTTTCTTGAATGTTGCTTCAACTGCGGTTGCAATGTTCGGAGGAGCAACAAGACTTCCTTTCTTATAGGCAAGTTTTGTTGCTTTCTTGGATAAGTCAACATCCGCAGCAAATGTTCTGAACAATACATTATCATCGAAAACAAATTCTGCAGAAATTGTGTGTGGTTCTGTTACGTCTTCAAATGTATAGGTATCATTTGTTCCAACATCTTGTCCGTCAACGAAAACATGCTCAATGCGGTAACCGAAATCGGGCGTAATATAATACGTGATTGTTCCGTTCAACGGGACTTCGGTTACTTCGTTTGGTGTAATTGTTCCATTCTCCGTTGAATCGGCAAAGATTGTTACAACATTGACAAATGAAAATGAAACGGTATCGCTTCTGCCTTCGTGGAGTGAAAGAACAATCTGCGCTCCGAGTGTATCAAAAACTCCGTTGTTGTTTATTGTTCTATCAACAACGCGAGTAAGTTCATTCATGGTCGGAACAAGAATAAAATTCCCGCTTCCAACATCATCGAGAAATATATCGCTGCCCGCATGTGTGGAAATAAGATTCGCTGATGTGGTATCATTCTTGTACAACTTCACTTCTGTTTCATGCATTGTTCTATCATCCTTCGTATCGTTATTACCATCGGCATCAACAAAATTTTGTATGCGAAGTGATGAACCGATTTTCGCCAACGTGAGTGAACTTTCATCGAGTCCGTTGAGTTGCGCAACGTCATA
>JAGXRH010000061.1 GCA_018335975.1 Ignavibacteriales bacterium | reverse complement strand
GTTGCGCGCGATAACTCAAATCCAAATCTTCGGTAATCGTATCGGCTTCCCAATTTCCCGCGTCAATGATACACGATTTTCTCCACACGCCGCCTGTTCCGTTGAAGTTGATAAAGTATCCCGCTTTGTTGCGAACGTTTTGTTCCATTATGAAATGTCCATCAAGCGCGAGCGATTGTATTTTCGTGATGAGGGAATTGTCGCCGTTCAAATGTTCCCAGCGCGTTTGCACCATTCCGATTTTTTCATTTTCAAAATACGGAATTGTTTGTTCGAGGAAATCAGTATAAGGAACAAAATCCGCATCGAAAATTGCAATGTATTCTCCGCGCGCAGTTTCCATCCCGAATTTTAGCGCGCCGGCTTTGTATCCATCACGCGAGCCACGGCGAATATGTTTTACATCGAATCCCATTCGTTGATAACGCGATACAACTTCGGAAATAACCTGCGTCGTTTCATCCGTTGAATCATCGAGAACTTGAATTTCCAATTTCTCTTTCGGATATGTAATTGCGCAACACGATTCAATCACGCGCGAGGCAACATACAACTCGTTGTAAATCGGAAGTTGAATTGTTACAACGGGAAAATTATTTTCCTCGCCGAATAATGTCGGTAAATCTTTGATAGGCGTTTCCTCATCGTTGCGATGTTTGAGATGATGATACACCATCGTAAATGAACTGATGCCAAAGCCAAAAAGTACACAGAGTGAAATAAAATATCCCACGAGAATTATGTTTTCTATTGTTGCTATTTCCATTGAACTAATTTTAGATTTTAGAAGTAAATTTTAGATTTTTGGATTCAACGTCACTTGACCACTTGAATCCTTGACCACTTTTAATTTTTAACTTTTCATTTTTAATTGACACTCACCATCCCGAAACTGTCTCGAGCAAAATATCTTCGGTAATTTTTTCCATTGCTTCATCAATTCCTTTTGTGCGTTCAGCAATGCCGCTTCCCGTTTCATAATTTCCCCAATTGGAAAAACTTTTCTCCCACATTTTTTTCTTCAACACTTTGTCGTAGAATGAAGCAGAAATCGTTATGGTAACTTTTCGTTTTGAAACTGTTTCGCCGGGATTAACAACTGCCGGAGCGTCGTTTACACTCGTTATGTTTCCTTGCAATTCTGCATCGGAAGTTGCTTTCTCTCCAATTTGCAAACTGTTATCGCTTTGAATTTTTTCAATCAATTTGTTCGTGAACTTTTCTCGCAAATTTGGTTCACCGAATCCGCTTTGGTCATCGAAGAGTGGAACCGCAACCGTTTTCAAATGCGGAGGAACAGAACTTCCGGTGAATGAATACGAGCACCCGGCATAGAGCGTAGAGCAGAGAACAAAGAGCAAAATTGTTATTCGTGAATCGTGAATCGTGAATCGTAATTTGAAATTCACAATTCGCAATTCTAAACTCGTAACTCTAAACTTCTTCACTCCAAACCCAATTCTCTTACTTTTCGATACAATGACCGCTCGCTCACACCAAGGACTTCTGCCATTTTACTTTTCTTTCCGTTAAATTTTGTATACGCATCGCGAATCATTTTCTTTTCCATTTCTGCTAAAGACATTTCATCATTGATATTGGCTGAAATTGTTTGAGTTTGATTCAAGGGCGAAAGTAGTTTCCCTTCTCCGTCATAAACTTTTGCAGAAACTCCAAGCCGGTCTTCAAGAAAACTTTTCAAATCAATTATTCCCGATTTCAAATCGAGTAATGCACGATACAATAATTCTCGTTCTGCTTGTTCGACTGTTTTCGCTGTGTACACCGGAAGATTTTTACTTCTTCCATTTTTGAAAATAAAATCGTGAACATATTTTCTCGCATCATCTATTTCAATGCGTTTTCCTTTTTCTACGACGAGCATACTTTGAATAATGTTTTTCAATTCACGAACATTGCCATTCCACTGCGCGTTTCTGAAAATCTCAATCGCATCATCGGAAAATCCTTCAAACAAAATTTTATTCTGTTCGGAAAATTCTTTTGCAAAAAATTCCATCAACATCGGAATATCATCTCGTCGTTCTCGTAGCGACGGAATGTGAATATTCACCGAACGCAAGCGATAAAATAAATCCGCGCGAAAATGTTTTTGTTCAACTTCCCATTCCAAATCTTTATTCGTTGCTGCGATAACACGCACATTTGTTTTTCTAGGAACAGCAGAACCCACGCGCGTAAACTCACCCGATTCCAACACACGCAAAAATTTTACTTGTGTTGCGAGCGGCATTTCTCCGATTTCATCAAGGAAAATTGTTCCACCATCGGCTTGTTCAAAATATCCTTTGCGTGTTTCGCTCGCTCCGGTAAATGCGCCTTTCTCGTGTCCGAAAAGTTCGCTCTCAATAATGCCTTCAGGAATTGCGCCGGCATTGACGGAAACGAGTGTTTTATTTTTTCGCAAACTCGAATTATGAATCGCTTTTGCAACGACTTCTTTTCCCGTTCCGCTTTCACCGGTAATCAGCACAGCAAGTTCCGTCGGCGCGACTTGTTGAATCACATCAACGAGTTCTTGTATCTCTGTTGATTCGCCGATGATGCCGTGTTGTTGTTGAAATTCTTCTCTGTTCATTTTCAATTGCCGATTTCCAATTTTCAATTTAGAAAATCAGAACTTGAAACTTTTCAATTTCTATCTTAGTATTATTTCGCTTCGTTATTTTTGTCTAACTAATTTTACTTTGGAATAGACTTCAAAATCTTTGTTGGGTTCTGCTAATTCGAATGTTTCCTCAATTTCGTTTTCACTGATAATACGATACGTTTCCTTTGCTTTCCAACCTTTCGGAATATTTTCAATAGCAACGGTTTGAAAAACTATCGTTCTGTTATCGTCGGAAATACTATCAAGAACAAATTCGTTAACAAAACCTTCTGCGTGAAACTGGCGAAGTTTAAATTTCTTCAAACCTTTGTCGTAACTAAAATATCCGATGTCTTCGTGAAGTTCTCCTTCCGGATGTTTATCAGTCGGTTTATACTTTGTTTGACTTTTTATTTCAATGAAGTTCTTGTTCAAGATAAATTGATAACTTCTGTTATACTTCCCAATTCCGGGTTCACCGCCACCATCACCAATCCACTCTCCAACGAATGGTTTTAATGGAAGCCAAATGCTATCGTGTTTTGTCGATTGCGCAAAAAGAATTGTTGGAACAATAATTGCGAGTAAAAAAAATAATTTTCTCATTTTCGTTTCATTCAAATTTATTTGAAATACTAATGACCAAATGAATAATTACCAATAACTCTTCCAAACAATGTCGCAGAATTCACTCTCTCAATTTTTACTTGTACATAATCGCCCACTTTCAAATTTTCTTTCGGAAAAATTACTGTTTTATTTGTATCCGTTCTTCCACAGAATTCTTCCGATGATTTTTTACTTTCGCTTTCAACGAGAATTGTTTCTATTGTCCCGATAAGTTTTTGATTGAGTTTGAAAGAAATTTCGCGCTGCATTTCATTCATTTCATACAAGCGGCGAGTTTTTATTTCTTGTGAAACATCATCGTCCCAATTAAATGCTTTTGTGTTTTCACGCGGCGAGTAATGAAACATAAACGCGCCATCGTAACCGATTTCTTTCATCATCGCCATTGTTTGCTGATGGTCTTCTTCCGTTTCTGTAGGAAATCCGACAATAATATCCGTTGATAAACTTGCATTCGGAATGTGTTTGCGAATTTTATCCACGAGCGAACGATAATGTTTGCTGTCGTACGTGCGATTCATCAATTCCAAAATTCTATCGGAACCACTTTGAACCGGCAAATGAATAAACTTGCAAATATTTTCGTTTCCCGCAATTGTGCGAATGAGTTTTTCGCTCATATCTTGCGGATGCGAAGTGGTGAAGCGAACGCGCATTGTTCTATCAACATTCGCAATTTCAGAAAGCAAATCCGAAAAATCTTTTTCCGTTTCCAAATCGAGAAATGAATTTACATTTTGTCCGAGAAGATACACTTCCTTAAAACCGCGCGACGAAAGTTCTCTCACTTCATTCACAACGCTTGCAACGGTTCTGCTTCGCTCTCGTCCGCGTGTGAATGGAACAACGCAAAACGTGCAAAACTTATCGCAGCCGCGCATCACGGAAATCCAAGCAGAAATTCCATCCGCGCGAAACGGAATAATATCGTCGTAATTTTCTACGCGCGAAAGACGTACAGCAATACCTTTTTCACCATCAAACGCTTCATCAATAAGTTGCGGAAGTTTTCGGTATTCGTCGGGACCAACAACAATATCAACAACCGAATTGATAGTTTGCACATTTTCATCCATCATCTTTGAACGCAAACGCTCCGCCATACAACCAAGAACTCCGATGACAACATTCGGATTTTGTTTTTTGTAATGTTTGAAATCGCCAAGTCGCGCGATAATTCTTTGCTCCGCATTATCGCGAACGGAACACGTATTCACCAAAATAACATCTGCGTTTTCCATCGTCGAAGTCATCGCAAATCCGTTTTTACTCATAACAGATTGCACAACTTCCGTATCGGCGACATTCATCTGGCAGCCGTATGTTTCAACGTAGAGTTTTTTTGGGGTTTCGGGGTTCACGGAGTTCTAAATTTTGGTGAAAAAGATACTCAAATTGGGAAAGTCAAAAAAACGAGGAGTTGAGTTTAATTTCTTTTAATTGCGAAAACAAAAAGGCGACTTCTTTACTGAAATCGCCTTGTATATTTCTTTACTTCTGCTTATTCAAATTCTCAAAATTTAATATCAATCTTCCTCTCCTCCTTCTTCGGCTTTCGCTTTGGATAATATGAAAAACGGGTTTTTGATGACAATTTTTACATCGGAGGAAATTGCTTCTACAGGTGCAACTTCAACATAACCCAAATCGGAAATGCCGGTAACTACTTCCATCATCGTAAAATGATACCCGTCTTCGCTTTCTTTTTTCAGAACAAAAATCCATTCTTTGCCATCAGATTTTACAATGGCATCAACAGGAAGGGTTGAAGCGGTTTGTTCTCCAACCTCAATAATTCCGTTCACATAAATGCCGGGAATGAGTTCATGATTTTCGTTTTTCACGGTAGCGTGAACAATAAGCGCTTTGGTATCGTTCTCAAAAGATTTATTGATGCCGTAAATTTCTCCTTCGATGGTTTTAGTGCCGTGTTCATCCTGATGTTCGGGTTGATTGGCAAGAATGAAATGTACCTTTTGCCCGACTTTTACTTTGAACAAATCTTTTTCATACACTAATAAATCGCAATGAATTTTTGTGTTGTCGGTGATTTCAAAAAGCGTTTTGTTCGGTTCGGCATACGCTCCAATATTTGCGCTGATTTGTCCAACATATCCATCAATCGGTGAAGTCAGAACGATGGAAGGGGCAATGTTGCCTTTTGAAACTTCATCCAGATTAACGGAAAGTATTTTCAGTTGACTTTCGAGCGAGGAAAGTTTTGCCTTTGCCGTAAAGTAATCCGATTCGGATTTCTGAAATATTTTTCCCGAAGATACATTCTGTTCAAACAATTCTTTCTGTCGTGCATAGTCTTTTTCCGCGAAAGTGAAATTGTTTTTTTCCGTAAGATATTCTTCCTGCAATTTCACAAAATCGGGATGTTCCAAGACAGCAAGCGTTTGTCCCTGCTTTACAAAGTTGCCTTCGAGAACGGAAATAGATTTTATCACTGCGCCGATGAACGTGGAAACGCTGGCTTTATTTTGCGGCGGAACTTCGAGATAACCGCTTGCTTTTACTACGCTGCGAAGATTTTTTTGTTCGAGCGTTCCCAATTCAATACCGACTGTTTTAAATTGTTCTGCTGTGAGTTCAATAGTTGCAGATTTTTTTTCTTCATTATGTACTGCTTCTACGTTTTCCGGTTTGTTGTTGCAAGCCGTGATGATGAAACCACAAAGCATTGCGAAGATGAGTTTAGTTTTCATTGTTTTATTTTTTATGTTGTTGTGAAAAATCCAGTAATTCTTTTCCTGAATTAACTGCGAGTTCTATTGACCATTTGGTAATAATTATTGAACTGATAATGCCACTGAAGGAATCTAAAGAATAATTATTCCAATACATTCCGGCTGTCAACGCGATGATTGCTGTTACGCTGGTCAACGTATCGGCAAGTACATGGAGGTAAGCTGATTTAATATTATGGTCGCTGTGTTCTTTTTTGTGGTGTAGTATGAATGCGCTGATAATATTGACCATTAACCCAAGTACTGCCACAAAAATTGCTTCGGAGAATTTTATAGGAATCGGGCTTATCAAACGCTGAACACATTCATACGCCATAATACCTGCAATAAAAAAAAGAATAATTGCGCTGGTATACCCTGAAAGAGCAAGTATTTTTCCTGTTCCGCTTTTGAATTTACTATTATCTGCGTTCTTTCGGGCAAAATAATATGCAACCCAACTTAATCCGAGCGCAAAAACATGAGATGCCATGTGAAAGCCATCGGAAAGCAGAGCCATTGAGTTTGTATAATAGCCAAAGATGATTTCGACTATCATCGTTACTGCTGTGATAACAACAACCCATCCCGTTTTTTTCTCGTGCTCGTGTTGGTGTGAATGAAGTTCATCCATATTATTTCTCCCCGATTAAATAGTTTATGGCAATGACTGTTTGATTGAACTCATTGACGTTTTTTAGATATTCTGATTTGATGGTAATTGCCTGCGCGAGGTTTTGAATGTATTCCACATAGCCGATTTCTCCATTTGAATATGCCAACTGCGATACCTTCAAAATTTCATCGGATTGTTTTAATCCTGTGCTTTCGTAATAACTTACCACATCGGAAAATTTCTGATACGCTTGCAATTGCTGATTGAAAATTGTTTTCAGATTGTTCTGTTCGTTTTCAAAATCGCTTTGCGCAATTTGTGTTTGAAGTTTTGCGGATTCCACTTTTCCCTGTTGCCCCCAAAAGAAAATCGGAATTCCGATTCCGAATTGGAAACCCTGAAATCCTTTTACGTTATCGAGCGACTGATTGAAATATCCCACCGAAAAATCGGGAAGGAATTTATTTTTTTCCAAACTTAACTGCGAATTGGCAAGGAAAATTTTTTGTTCGTAATAATCAAGCAGTGGATTTTGTTTAATTGCAGATGAGTTGGAATTTTCTTTGAGTGTGATTTTCTGCAATTTGTTTTCAACAAGAGATATTTTGTATTCAACATTCATTAGTTTTTGTAATTCCTGCTGAAATATTTTTACATCCGCTTCGGCTTGATTCTTCTGCAACTGCACTTCTTGATATTTATTTTTTGCAGAAAGCAATTCAAGGTAAGAACTCTCGCCTGTTTTGTATTTGAGTTCCGCTTTCGTGGAAAAATTTCTGTAAATGCTGTCCTGATAAAATTGTAATTTCAGAAATTCGCTTGCGTACATTAATTGATAGTATGCTGACGTTACATTTTTTATGAGTTCATTTTGCGTAACGGCGAGATTTTTTTCACTCAAGGTAACGCTTTGATTTTGCACTTCGTTTTGCTGAATATAAACAGTGGGAAAATAAATATCCTGCGTTATACCAATGTATATATCTCTTGCTTTACTGCTGTATTGACCATTGAGAACGGAAATATTAGTCTTGGGTAAATCAAAAGATGTTTTCTTCAAAACATTCTGTTGTTCCACTTCAAGTGTTGCGGATTTTATTTGCGGATTGTTTTGACGCGCGATTTTTATTGCATCATTGAGGGTTAAAGATTTGTTGTCCTGTGCGAATGTTTTTTGCGAAATCATAGAACAGGCAAAAAGCAAAATGATAATTGTTGACGTAGTACTCATCGGTTTTATTTTTCCTTTCTCTGAAAACAAAACATACAGCACAGGCAAAACAATAAGCGTTAAAAATGTTGCGGAAATCAATCCTCCGATGACAACAGTTGCCAATGGTTTTTGCACTTCTGCTCCAGCGCTTGAAGAAATTGCCATCGGCAAAAATCCAAGTGAAGCAACTGCGCCAGTCAATATTATCGGTCGCAATCGTATTTTTGTTCCTTTGCGAACACGCTCGTAAATATCTTCAATGCCTTCATCTTTCAATCTGTTAAATTCGGCTATTAATACGATTCCATTCAAGACTGCCACACCAAATAATGCGATAAAACCAACTCCTGCTGAAATACTGAAAGGCATATCGCGCAACCACAAAGCAAACACACCGCCAATTGCTGAAAGCGGAATTGCCGTGTAAATCATTAAACTTTGTTTTAACGATTTGAATGTGAAAAATAAAAGGATGAAAATCAGAAGCAATGCAACGGGAACGACAAGGAACAAACGCTCTTTTGCTTCAATGAGATTTTGAAATTGTCCCCCATACGTTGTGAAATATCCCGCAGGAAGTTTCAACTCGATATCTAATTTTTTCTGGATTTCTTCTACTACGGATTGCACATCTCTTTCTCTTACGTTAAATCCAACGCTGATTCTCCGTTTGCCTTCTTCACGGGAAATTTGCGTTGGTCCCAATTTAAATTGAACATCTGCAATTTGTCCGATAGGAACTTGATTACCTGATGGAAGCGGAACATAAAGGTCTTTCACATCGTCAATACTTTGCCGGAATTTATGTTCGAGACGCACAACCAAATCGAATCTTTTTTCTCCTTCAAAAATAACACCCGCAACTTTTCCGGCAAAAGCCGTTTCTAAAACATTATTCACATCGTTCACCGTTAAGCCGTATTGAGCAATTTTATCACGGTCGTATTTCACCTGCACTTGCGGAAGTCCGGTAATTTTTTCTACAAAAATATCCTGCACTCCTGCGATGTTCTGAATAAGTTTAGAAACTTTGTCGGCATTTTCGGAAAGCAAATCCAAATCTTCGCCGAATATTTTTATGGCGACGTCTTGTCTTGCTCCCGTCATCATTTCATTAAAACGCATTTGGATTGGCTGTTGAAACCCGAATTCTACGCCGGGAATTACCGATAACGCTTCACTCATTTTTTCCGAAAGTTCTTCCCGGTTATCTGCGCTTGTCCACTCGCTGATATCTTTGAGTATTATCATCATATCCCCGCTTTCGATGGGCATTGGGTCGGTGGGAATTTCTGAAGAGCCGAGTTTGCCGATGACTTCTTTTACTTCGGGAAATTTAGTCTTGATAATTTCTGCCGCTTGCTGCATTGTTTCAATCGTTTGCGAAAGCGACGTTCCCGACATCAACCGTGTTTCCACTGCAAAATCTCCTTCTTCCAATGTCGGAATAAATTCGCCGCCCATTCGCACAAAAACAATCAAACTAACAGCAAACAGCAACATAGAAATACTTGTAACAAGCATTTTTCTTTTCAGGGAAAATTCAAGTGGCGGTATGTAAATTCGATGAAAGAAATCCATCAACCTATTGGAGATATTTTTTTTGTGTTCTGTTTTTTTGCTGAGAAATAATGCAGACATCATCGGAACATACGTGAGCGAAAGAAGCAACGCGCCAATGATTGCAAACAAAACGGTCTGCGCCATCGGACGAAACATTTTTCCTTCAATCCCGACTAATGCAAGAATGGGAAAATAGACAATGAGAATAATGATTTGCCCGAATGACGCGGAGTTCATCATTCGTTTTGCGCTCTCATACACTTCGCTGTCCATTTGAACAGATGATAATTTTGTTATTCCTGCGTGATGGTGCTTGCTCATAGTAATACGATGAATGATGCTTTCAACAATAATGACAGCGCCATCCACAATTAAACCGAAATCTATTGCGCCGAGCGACATTAAATTTCCTGACACGCCGAATAAATTCATCATTGCAATTGCGAATAACATTGCAAGCGGAATAACAGATGCGACTACTAATCCAGCCCGTAAATTTCCGAGAAACAATACAAGAATGAATACGACAATTAACCCGCCTTCAATTAAGTTTTTGCTTACTGTTCCTATTGCATTGTTCACAAGTTTGGTTCTATCTATATACGGGTCAATTTCCAAACCTTCGGGTAATGTTTTTTTGATTTGTTCAATGCGCACTTTTACATCTTCAATTACTTGTCCGGAATTTGCTCCTTTCAACATCAACACTAATGCGCCGACAACTTCACCTTCATTATTACGTGTCATTGCTCCGTAGCGAACTGCGCTTCCGTATTGTACTTTTGCAACATCGCGAATAAGCAACGGGATTCCTGCGGCATTAGAACGCACCACAATTTTTTCAATATCATCAAGAGAAGTTACCAAACCGATTCCGCGGATAAAGTAGGCATTGGGTTTTTTCTCGATGTATGCGCCGCCGGTATTTTGGTTATTATTTTCAAGCGCAGAAAAAATTTCAGCAAGCGAAACATTCATACTCCGAAGCTTGTGGGGATTTACCGCCACTTCATATTGTTTTAAGTATCCACCGAAACTACTGACATCGGCAACTCCGACAGTTCCTAATAGTTGCCGTCGCACAATCCAATCTTGAATCGTCCGCAAATCGGTTGTAGAATATTTTTTCTCGTATCCTTTTTTCGGACGCAAAACATACTGATAAATTTCTCCGAGACCGGTTGTAACAGGCGCAAGTTCCGGTCTTCCAAAACCTTCGGGGATTTGTGCTTCTGCACCTTTCAATCGTTCGGTAACTAATTGCCGTGCTTTGTAAATTTCAATTTCATCCTTAAATACAACTGTTATCACTGATAATCCGAAACGTGAGACGGAGCGCAACTCAATCACATCGGGAATCGTGGTAAGATTATATTCAATCGGTGAAGTGATGAATTGCTCCACTTCCTGCGCGGAAAGCGTGGAAGCAACCGTAATCACCTGCACCTGATTATTGGTGATGTCGGGAACTGCATCAATGGGAAGTTGTGTCATGGAATACGCTCCCCACACAATTAAGGCAATCGTGAACAACCCGATAACCATTTTGTTCCTTATGGAAAAGGAAATGAGTCTGTCTATCATAATTTTAATTTAAAGTCAATGGAATCCCGACATTCATCGGGAATGAAATACAACAATTCTATTCCACTCGTGGCGGAAAAGAATGAACGAAAAAAAGAAATTGCCTGACTTAGGCTTTAGGCGGCTGCCAAATATTGGCGAGGTATTCGGAAAGAGGAACGGAATGATTGAATAAAATTTTGTCTAACGAACCGGTAGGCAGAATTAAATTAATATCAAAATTGCTATGAGCATAAAATTGCATCAGTTGAGTATGCGAGTGTTCTCCCTGAAAAGGCAAACTACTCTTGTCTTGATGGTCGTCACCCTGCGGATTATTCTGGTCGGGGGAGTAATGAATGTGAATGAACTCAACAAGTCCCATGTTCTTTTGCTCATCTCCGTGACTGAAATAATGAAAAATGAGATGAGGAAATTTAAACAACTCGTGCAACTCGGTCGTGGAGCCGAGGAAAGCGATTAATAAGGTTATAGAAATGAAGCGTTTCACTGTTGCAAAGAGAGTTGTTGTAATTTTTCGGGGAAAAAGGTACACATTATTTTTTTGTAGAGCAAATGGTTGGTCGTTTCCCATTGTCGCAACGGTGAAGAAGTATAAACAAAAAGGCGGTTTCATTTCTGAAATCGCCTTGTATTGTAGGACAAGAATCATTCTTGTCCTACTTCATCAAAATCATCTTCTGCATCTCGACAAAATTCTTTTCGCTATTTGTAGCAATGAGCCGATAAAAATACACACCGCTCGGCAATCCATTTGCATCGAACTCCGCGTTATGTTCGCCTTCCTCCATAGTTTCGTTATTCAATAACGTAGCGACCTCTCTTCCAAGAACATCATAAACTTTCAACGATACCAATCCCGAACCTCTAATCACAAACCGTATTGTCGTTATTGGATTAAACGGATTGGGATAATGAGATGTTTTTTCTGAAATGAATGTCGTTCTTTGTGTCTGTGATTCTTGACGAAACATGGGAAGATTATCAACATCCATATCAAAATAACGTGGATTGACATCCCGTAATCGAACGGTTGTTTTAATCCGTACATACTTTTTCCCTTTATCGGTTCCAAACGATGAGATACCCGGAAACGTATCGTTAAGTGTTAATTTATTGCTATCATGGAATGCATAGTTTGCGTATCGGAGTATATTATATATCTCTTCATACGCTGAAAGAGGAAATCGTTTTCGATACGTCATCATTGAATCAGCGAAATCTACAATTTTACGCAATCGCATTCCTTTGTACTGAGAATTTGGTTCACGATATAAGAGGTCGCCAAGAGGAAATCCCATTGTAAACGGGTCGCGAACAATTCCGCTATCACTCGCAATAATATTAAGTTTTACTGCAACCAAGTGAGCGAACAACACATTATTTAGATTCGTTCTGCGTGGGTCCCTTAATGGTGGTTTCCTAATTAACGAGTCAAACGGAAGAGGCGGTCCGGTATGTTCTTTAATAAACAATTTAGCAAATGATGCCGCCTTTGTTAATTGAACCCAAGAATAAAATTTTATACTGTCTAAACGTACTCTCCCGATAATTAAAGGTCTATCCTTGTTTGCAAATCTATCAAATGCGTGAAAAACTACATTCGCAATATTTGGTATTGGGTACACCCCCTTCTTGGGTTTTAATTTTGCTGGCTTTGCTGTCCCCATTTCAGTAGGGGTTGGTAAAAAGGTTCTGAAACGTACAGTATCGGGAACGAACCTTTTCGTATTCACCCAGATAATTTCCCGCGATTCTCCATCTTCAATGGTAATCGTATCTGTGCTTCTGGAACTTTTTTCTGCCACACTATCACGAAGGATGCCGAGATGATGCCATCCGATACTATCTGCTTGCGCTACAACGTACATTCCGCTTGCGAGATTTTGAACACTCAATCGCGATTGGTTTGTTACAACAGTATCAAAGCCCCCCGCAAGAGCAAACACCCGCATTGACCACTCTTTGTCCGTTCTATCATTTTGCGTAAAAAAGAAAGAGCCATCAGCATCTTCAACACTGCGAACGATGAGCGTGGATAATGTTTGTAACCGTAACGATTGCGTAAACGTCTGTGTAGAAAAAAACACCAGCGTTATGAGGAGTGCGAAGTAGAGGGGTTTCATTTTAATTTGCCTTTCTTTAGTTGATGGAAAAAATATCTATCAGTAAATTCCTCAGATTGAAAAGTGAATGTTCTGTCGGCAATAAGATACGTTTCTTTTTCCAAAAAAGAAATTTCCTTGTGAAATTTTAAACTGCGGAATGCCGAGGGCTATTTCATTGCAATGCGATTGCATTAAAATTGCGGAACAAATTTCAAACTTATTTTACTTCATCAGCATCAACTTCTTCACTTCAACAAAAGTTTTGTTTTCGTTTGAAGATGTGAGACGATAAAAATACACACCGCTTGATAAATTACTCGCATCAAATTGTATTTCGTGCATTCCTGCATTCATTAATCTGCTGTGAATTAACGTTGCTACTTCCTGTCCAATTACATTGTATATTTTCAACGACACCAATGACGAACGACTAATGACAAATGACAATGTTGTTGTCGGATTAAATGGATTGGGGTAATTTTGCGATAATCCGAATTCAATAGGAACACGACCATTTTCACTAACTTCAAGCGGACCAACAAAGTTTTCTATTACCTTTCTCAATGTGAGCAGGCGGAGCGAATCCGAAGTTATTGCTTCAAATCCAAAGCCGAACAAAACAACTTTACTATTATTTTGCCCGATGTTATTTACACGAATGCCCGCAATACCTTTGTTTCGTGTTGCAAAATAGTTTAATATGATAGTTGCATTTGTGTTTTGAACAACAAGCGTATCGCGAGATGTCTGATTGTTTGCACCACCAAAAGCCCCAGTATTAAAGAGTAAATTCGTCATAATATCAGCACCACGGACTTGAGTCAAGGTAGCATTTGCTCCAAACGACACACCAATGGTGTTCGCAAACAAGTTGGTACTACTGTTATATTCTGCAATGTTCTGTCCGGTTAAAAATAGATTGCCGCCATTGGTTATGTACGTGGATAAATTCTGTATCTCTTCTTCTGCAAAAGGTGTCTGTTTCGTGCCGGAAAAGTATATCACAATATTTTTCCGAAAAATATTTCCTTCGTAAAAAGGTGCGGCTCCTCGCGTTACCGTATTCCAACCGTAATACGTCATCCCTAATTTATCAAGCGCAGATTCATAATATTGGATAAAATCAGAACTGTCTTCCCCGACAAGAAATACATCAGCATTGTTAAGCGAAAATACTTGGGAATAACCTGATGGAGTTAAGTTTATGGAAGAAATTGTTGTATAAGGATATGGATATTCCGGTTCTACTTCTAAACGATATTGCGAAGTTATTGGAGAGTGTGAAACCCAGAGACTGTCAAAATGAAAATATCCGTTGATGTCAGTGCTATCATCAAATATATATTGCCCCGATGTGTTAGAAAATGTCAAACGTAATTTTGTATTGCGTGGTTGCTGGGTGAGAGAATCTCTTATAAAACCGGCAATGGAACTTTTGTCAAGTTTTTGTATATAAATTTCCTGATGTACCGAACTGCCGGGAATAAAGGTGAATTGCTTTTGTTTGATGTAATAGGGAAACGCTACAATACGAAAAGTTTTTGTGAGAACGGAATCGCTCGGTAACAATCGAAGTTGAAATTTTCCACCCGTTGCTTGAAGGTCAACAAAATAATTCAATGAATCATCTTTCAGAAAACCGGTTTTAATAGTATCGTGAGTTGCGCTATCAAGAACTACTCCCTCAATCCACGCAGAGGGTTGCAACCCATTTGCACTTCCCGAAAGCCCCATACTTGTTACGTCATCAATATACCACCCACGTGCGACTGTGCTGCTATCTGCACCGAATTGAAGTAAAAAAGAAACTTCATCTCCAACACTCGTAATACCGGAAAGATTAAATGTTACATATTGCCAACCACCGGATGTTCCTGTAAATGCTGGTTCCCCTCCAAGCGGGTTTTGCCGGGAAGCAGGAAGAACAACATTGTAATTCTGTACTGGAGTTATCAAAGTGAATGAACCACCATTGACAGAGATTTTTACATTCCCTCCATCATATCCGTTTTCAAAATCGTACCATTGCCAGAAAGAAAATGTTGCTTCATCTTCGTAAACTTCAAACGATGGTGTTTTTAGGGATGAAAGCAAAGGACCATTATTGTAATTACCATCAAGTACTGTTCCCCAAACATTAGGAGAACTATGGGGAGAAGGTAATTGTGAGTTTCCCCACTCCCAATCGTTTGTTGGAATGAAATCCTCGCTTGATGAATCAAAGTCGGTCGAAAAATTAGTTGGAAGTTGGTAAGCATTTTGATAAATACTTTTAGCACGGCTTGCATTGACCTGCATATCGGTAATATCATTTCCCGAAACAATTGCAAAAGCGACAGTAGCAGACTCCTGCGGTTGTAAAGTGAATGGACCAAATGCAAACACAAAACGTGTATCGGATAAACTTGAGTCGTCAGACGATTGATTTGGTGCAATAGTATCGAGCGAAAGCAGGTTATCATACCGTTGCTCATCATTGTTGTCAGGAATATTATTCGTCGTAAAGTCAAACCAACGGTAGGTAAAAGAAGATGAGTCTGTGAAATGTGAAGAATGAAGAAATGCAAGTCCAATCGGCGTCATTCCATTTAATACCGGGTTTTGAGTATATGCTAAATGGAGTAATGAACTGTAACCGGAGTAATTAAGACTCCAATAATCTGTAGGATATCCTCTGCCGGTAGTATAATAATACGGACCAACATCAGTATCAATATGATAACCCACGTACACATCTTTTATTATCCGGGAACCGCGATTGTAGATAGTCAATTCAATCGGAATTATTGCGCCGGCGTATTGGTTATTCCACGAAAAAGATTTTTGAATCACTTCAATATTCATCGGATTATGATTGGCGATGTTTATGCCCAAGTTAAAATCGCGATACTTACAATTAAAATCTTCATCGGAAATTTTTCTAAATGGCAGAGAACCTCCCCAATAGGTATCCCAATCAGGCGGCTTTATTGTATCACGCACAATCCACAACTTATCAAGTGGACTTGAACCCGGAAAGAATTCCCTTGTTGCGCCGTTTGATTCATAACCGGTGCTCACTACTTTTATGTAATTTCCTGTTCCCGCAACCGTAGTATCAATTTTTCCTCCAACCCAGATACCTCCTCCGTAAATGTGTTCAAGAGTTGAGCCATTCGGATAATTCATCCCTAACGTTTCTGCAGGACTAACTGAACTTGGTGACCAAGCCGCCCTTCCAACACAACCATAATTACTCATAATCATTTTCATTGGAGCGTTTGCCCCGTGATAGGCGTGCTGATAGTTTGGGATTGGATTTAAAGATTCCCCTTGTTTGTGTACTGACGTATTTTTCGAACTCTTTCTTTTCTCCTGATTTGAAAATAGAACTGTAGTCGTAATAATAATAACCGTCAGATAAATAATAATGTTTTTCATTTCGTTGTCCTTGGTTTATTTTTGAAATATTTTTTATCTTGAAACGTAACCGAAATACGTTTCATCATCCGAGTAAACTTGCGGGAAAAAGATAAGATACTTTCCGTGAGATTACAAATGGGTAAGAGAAAAACTCTGATAAATTCTTCTACTTGATGGAACAGATATTCCTGTCTGTTGTTTTTACATGAATTTTATTCCCCTGACGGACAAAAATGTCTGTCCTACTTTTTTTTCAGAGACTTCATTTCTATAAGTTGAAGTGACTCAAAATTGTCGTGTGTAGTTCACATCTTTAATTTTACTTTTTTCTTCACTCATTTTGCATATCGAATTCACTTTTCGTATATACTGCACCAAAATTTTTATTCACCATAAAATCTCCTGTTACCTATGAAACGATTTTCCCTTTTCCTTACCGCATTTTTCCTTTTCACTTCGCTTACGTACTCGCAAAAGTTCGCGTATCCGCAACCGAAAAAAATTGACCAGAACGATTCCTATTTCGGAACTACTGTTGCCGACCCGTACCGCTGGATGGAAGATTTGGATTCCAAAGAGGTTGCCGAATGGGTGGAAGCGGAAAACAAAGTTACCTTTTCGTATTTAGAAAAAATTCCCTTTCGTACAAAACTGAAAGAGCGACTCACCAAAATATGGAATTACCCGAAGTACGGTTTGCCGTACAAAGAGGGGGAACAGTGGTTCTTCTCCAAAAATAACGGCTTGCAAAATCAAAGTGTTTTGTACGTGCAAAAAAGTTTGGATGCACAACCCGAAGTACTGCTCGACCCGAATACGTTTTCGAGCGACGGAACCATTGCGTTAAGCGGCTCATCCTTTACCAACGATGGAAAGTATCTTGCATATTCCATCACCCGCAGCGGCTCGGACTGGCGGGAAATTTTTGTGATGGATGTGAATGCAAAGAAAAAACTGAGTGACTCGGTCAACTGGGCAAAGTTTTCCGGCATTACGTGGCACAGCGACGGATTTTATTACAGCGCGTACGACCCGCCGAAAGTAGAAGGAACAACGTACTCCGCAAAAAACGAATACCACAAAGTGTATTATCATACACTCGGCACATCGCAAACGGAAGATAAACTTATTCACGAAGACAAGGAAAACGCGTACCGTAACTTCGGCATTGGAATTACTGAAGATGAACGTTTTCTGATTCTCTCCGCTTCGCAAAAAGGTTCCAACGGAAATGCGTTTTCCGTGCGGGATTTGCAAAAGGGTGAAACCGAATGGAATCCCATCGTTACAAGTTTCGACGATGATTTCAGCGTCATTGATAATGTTGATGCTCAACTGCTCTGCATCACAAACAAAAACGCGCCGAATCAGCGTGTGGTATTAATTGACCCGAACCATCCCGAAGAGAAAAACTGGAAAGAAATTATTCCCGAAAAGAAAGAAGTGTTAAGTTATGTGCAGACTGCCGGCGGAAAGTTAATTGCGGTGTATATGCAGGATGCAAGCAACCGCGTGTATCAGTACGATTATAACGGGAAATTGGAAAATGAAATTACACTTCCCACGCTTTGCACCGTCGGAGGATTTGGCGGAAAGAAAGAAGATACCTTCGTTTTTTATTCCGTAACATCGTTTGTGTATCCAAGTACGATTTTCAAATACGATTTGAAGACGAAAGAATCAACACTATTCCGCTCGCCGGAAATTGATTTTTCTTTCACCGAGTATGAAACAAAGCAGGTGTTTTACAAAAGCAACGATGGAACAAAGATTCCGATGTTCATTACGATGAAAAAAGGAACGAAGATGAATGGGAATAATCCGACATTTCTCTACGGTTACGGCGGATTCAATATTTCGCTCACGCCATCGTTTAGTATCGCGCGATTAGTGTGGTTGGAAAACGGAGGCATTTATGCACAAGCGAATATGCGGGGCGGCGGCGAGTACGGTGAAGATTGGCATCAGGCAGGAACAAAACTGAAAAAGCAAAACGTGTTTGATGATTTTATTTCCGCCGCAGAATATTTGATAGAGGAAAAATATACTTCCTCTTCAAAACTTGCAATTCAAGGGGGCTCGAACGGAGGATTACTTGTTGGCGCAACAATTAATCAACGTCCGGAACTTTTCAAAGTCGCGTTGCCCGCAGTTGGGGTAATGGATATGCTTCGGTTTCATAAATTTACAATCGGTTGGGCGTGGGTTTCCGATTATGGTTCCAGCGATGACTCCGCGCAATTTCAGGCGTTGTATAAATATTCCCCTCTGCATAACATCGGAAATAAAAACTATCCGGCAACACTCGTAACCACTGCCGACCACGATGACCGCGTCGTTCCTTCTCATTCGTTTAAATACATTTCGACCTTACAGGAAAAATACTCCGGCGATAACCCGGTAATGATTCGCGTGCAAACCAAAGCGGGACACGGCGCAGGAAAACCGACTTCGATACAGATTGAAGAAGCGGCAGATATATTTGCTTTCACGTTTTACAACTTGAACATCGTGCCGGTTAAATAAATGGAAGCCTCACAAAAAGTATATTTAAACACAAAGAACACAGAGGAAGCACAAAGATCACTAAGTAGTTACGCTATAATCCTTTGCGTGCTTTGTGAAATTACTTTGTGCGCTTTGTGGTAAAAAAAATTTACTGATGAGAGATACGCTCTTCATTTTCAAATTAACTTTTAACAAACACTACACATAATTTTCTATGTCCTCTTCCATCGCTGTAAAATTTGTTCTTGTATTTATGTTCATCGCGCCAGTACTCCAATCTCAAAATGAATCCGCACAACATCAAAAAGAAATCAAAGTGTGGCACGATACGAGAATGACATCGCTCAAAAAAGATTATGGCTGGCTTACACTTGTTGCACTCGATTGGTTGCAGGAAGGAAAGAACGACATAAAAGAGATTGGCACAATTTCACTTTCCAAAGAAACAATCACGCTCATTATCAATAACAAC
>JAGXRH010000060.1 GCA_018335975.1 Ignavibacteriales bacterium | reverse complement strand
CCCCCCCCGTACGTTAATACGTCCCCCAATAATTACACACTTTTATAAAACATCATTGGAGGAGTTTCTATGAGTTCTCAATTTATAAAATTTTATTTTTTTAGTAACTCCTCAATTCTTCTTGCCAAGGGAATTTATGCAATAGATACTGACAACGATAAACACCTCACAATTATCATTTCATTTTACAAGGAATAAAACATAATGAGCAATTCAAACTTCAATAAAACAACCATCAGTTTTGCGGGCGTACTGTTGGTAGTGCTTGTAATCGCATATTTTGAGTTACGCAACATCAACGAACAACAAGATGCCGAAGCAGCGCGAACACATACGCAAGCGGTGCTCACCACACTCCAAAAAATTCTCCCGCAACTGCAAGATGTGGAAACCGGACAGCGCGGTTTTGTTATCACCGGCAACGAACATTTTCTTGAACCGTATTACACCGGAACACAAAAAGTGTATCGGGAATTTGATAAACTTCGCGCACTTGATTCTCATAAATTTCTTCATAAGCGCCAATTAGATTCTCTCCAACTTCTCATCGCCAAACGGTTAGAAATTTCACGTCGTATAGTTGAGCTACGGAAAAATGAAGGGTTCGAAGACGCGCAAAAACAAACCGCTTTAGAGGAAGGAAAGAAAACAATGGACAAAATTCGTTTTTTTATTTCTCAAATGGAGCAATCGGAGAACGTGATGCTCACGAACATCAGCGTAGAACTTGATGAAAGTTCTCGTAACACAACGTATGTTATCATCTTCGGAATTATCTACGCATTTTTCTCTCTTGCAATTTCCGGGTTTCTTATTCAACGGGAAAATAAAAAACGTAAAACAGTGGAAGAGAAACTTCAGCAAAGTTTAAAGGAAGTATCCGATTATAAAATTGCTTTGGATGAATCTGCGATAGTAGCCATCACCGACCAAAAAGGAATTATCAAATCCGTCAACGATAACTTTTGTACAATTTCTAAATACAGCAGAGTAGAACTCATCGGACAAGACCACCGCATTATTAATTCCGGTTATCATCCGAAAGAATTCATTCGCGATTTGTGGGTAACAATTGCGAAAGGAAAAATTTGGAAAGGCGAAATAAAAAACAAAGCAAAAGACGGAACCATTTATTGGGTGGATACAACCATAGTTCCTTTTCTTGACGAACAGGGAAAACCGTTTCAATATCTTGCTATCAGAGCTGATATTACTGAACGAAAAAAAACGGAAGAGAAACTGTTGGAAATGAATACGGTACTGGAACAGCGTGTCCTTGAGCGAACAGAAGAACTCAACCTCATCCTCAATTCCGTTGGCGAAGGAATTTATGGTTTGGATTTAGAAGGAAAAGCAACATTCATCAATCGCGTTGGCGCAAAAATGTTAGGGTGGAGTGAAAAAGAGTTTATCGGACAAGTTGTTCACACAATATCACATCACACAAAGAAAGATGGTTCGAAGTATCCGCGCGAAGATTGTCCAATCTATGCTACATTCAAGGATGGAACGGTTCATCGTTTGGAAGATGATGTTTTTTTTCGCAAAGACGGAACAAGTTTTCCGATTGAATTTGCCAGCACGCCAATTTGGAATAACGGAAAACTTTCGGGCGCAGTCGTGGCGTTCAAAGATATTACCGAACTCCAGATTCAACAAAAGAAATTGAAGGAAACGTCTCTGCAAGCAACAACCGTTATAAACTCGAGCAACTATATATTCTATCGGGCAAATGCTTTCGACGATTTTGATATACAGTTTTTAAGTGAGAACTTTCGAACGGTACTCGGATATACTCTGGAAGAAGGTTACGCAAATGGATTTTGGGTAAATAACCTTCACGAAGAAGATAAAGAGATTGTGTTTGAAGGGCTGAACAAACTCTTTGAAAAGAACGCTTATACCTTTGAATATCGTTTCAAACGCAAAGACGGAACGTACCGCTGGATGATTGATGAATCGAAAGTTGTCCGCGATGAACAAGGTAATCCGAAAGAATTAATTGGTTCTTGGGCAGATATCACCGAACGAAAAAAAGCGGACGAACAAATCAAAACACAGAGTGAACTCATTGAATTAATCAACGACGCTGTTTTTCTTACGGACATGGAGAGAACTATCTTGTTCTGGAACAATGGAGCCGAACGGATGTTAGGTTACACAGCCCACGAAGCGCTTGGAAATAATTTATTTAAGATGCTAAAAACCCGCGTGACCAATTATCCAAGCATTGAAGCAGCACGCGCCGAACTGGAACAGGTGGGTTCCATAGCAATTGAATTACTCTGTACGACAAAGGACGGAAGAGACCTTTTTATTGAAGGCACAGCCAAAATAATTAAAGATTTACGTAAGAGACCCGAATCAACCCTCGTTATTTTTAAGAATATCACCGAACGAAAAAAATCAGAAAAGCAAATCAAACAACAAGCCACACTCATTGATTTTATCAGTGATGGAGTTTTCCTTCTTGATGAGCAATACAGAGTTCTCTTTTGGAGCAAAGGAGGAGAACGGATGTATGGCTACACATCGGAAGAAGCAATAGGAAAAAATATCATTGAACTTCTTCAAATGAAACCCGTTGTCCAATCGAATATCAATGATACCGTGCAACAGTATGAGAAAGCAGGAAAAATAAAAACAGAATTAATTGTTACGACAAAAGATGGAAGAGAACTCCATATAGAAGCAGTTGCCGATTCTTTCAACGATATGTTTGGTAATTTGAAATCAACTCTCGTAATGCACAGAGACATCACCGAACATAAAAAATTGGAAAAACAGTTTCTCCGTACACAACGAATGGAAAGCGTAGGAACACTTGCCGGAGGAATTGCGCACGATTTAAATAATGTGCTTTCTCCCATTATGCTTTCATTGCAAATGCTACGCCGAAAACTTCCCGAAGAGAAAGATCAAAAGTTTATTACAATAATTGAAGATAGTGCAACACGCGCGGCAAATCTCGTGAAACAAGTTCTCGCATTTTCTCGCGGTGTAGAAGGCGAACGCAAACCGATGCAAGTGCGACATCTTGCTAACGAAATAAAAAAATTTATGTTAGAAACATTTTCCGCAAACATCGAAGCGAAAGTAAACATTCCAAAAGAGGTGTGGACGGTGAATGCCGACGCAACGCAAATCCATCAAGTGCTTCTCAATTTATGCGTAAATGCTCGTGATGCAATGCCCAACGGCGGAACGATAACCATCGAAGCGGAAAATTTGTTGGTGGATGAACACTATGCAAAGATGAACACCGAAGCAAAAGTGGGACCGTATATTATTCTTTCCGTGCGTGATAGCGGAGAAGGAATGTCGCCGGAAATTCAAGCAAAAGTGTTTGAGCCATTCTTCACGACAAAAGAAATTGGCAAAGGAACGGGACTTGGACTTTCGACCGTGTTTTCCATTGTGCGGGGACACGACGGTTTTATCACTCTCTACAGTGAAGTGGGAAAGGGAACGCAATTCAAAATTTATCTTCCCGCGCTTCAATCATCAGAAACGCAACAAGCGGAAGAAAAACGCGCAGAACTTCCTTTCGGCAATGGTGAAACAATTCTCCTCGTGGATGATGAAGTTGCTGTTCGGGGAATTACCAAACTTGTTCTCGAATCCAATGGGTACAACGTTCTCACCGCCAACAACGGCGCAGAAGCAATGGAAGTATTCGCTGCAAATAAAGATACGATTCATCTTGTGTTGACGGATATGAATATGCCGGTAATGGATGGCGCGGCGCTCATTCACGCTTTACGGAGCATTGCACCAAACACAAAAATCATTGCCGCAAGCGGATTAGCAGATAAGAAAAAAATGGAGAATGTAGAAAGTTTACAAGTAAATGCCTTTCTCGGAAAACCGTACACAGCGGAGAAGTTGCGGGAAACGTTGGAGAAGGTGTTGAAAGTTTAGAGTTGCGGGTTACGAGTTACAAGTTTTGCAAAAGGGTGGAGTAATGGAGAAATGGATTGATGGAGTTATCGAAATCAAGCCCGAAGGGCTGAAATGATTATAGAACAATAAAACGTGATAATACCATTGTGTCTTGGTGCCTTTGTGGTCAACGACTCGTAGAGTAAAAAAATTAAACACCTCTACGAGCCGTTGGCAAAACACGAAGAAAATTTTATTCAAAAATAATCTTGTGAAGAATTTTGAAAGAAAGTTCAACAAATCTCCCTTATCAAAAACTCTCTCGCCTCTCCCCAACTTCTAAATAGTTTAGCGCAACAACCCAACACCCAGCCGCAAATTTCCATCTTTGAGTATATTTGGCGCGAAAATTTAAACAGCCAAACAATACCGAATTCCAATGCTCGACGTTTCGAAAAAAATTAAGACACTCCGCACGGCAACAGCGCAAGCAATCCTGAAAGCGAAAGCCGACACGATTACACTCATTCGTCAAAACAAAATTCCCAAAGGTAACCCGCTCGAAGTGGCAAAAGTTGCCGCAATTCAAGCCGCAAAAAACACCAGCCAGATTATTCCGTATTGTCATCCGTTGCCGATTGATTTTGTCGGTGTGGAATTTGCGCTCGGAGAAAACACGATTTCCGTAACCACAACCGTCAAAGCGATATACAAAACCGGCGTTGAAATGGAAGCGCTCACCGCCGCATCGGTTGCCGTGCTTACGATGTACGATATGATGAAGATGCTCGATGAAGAGATGGAAATGTTGAGCGTAAAACTCATCAGTAAAAAAGGGGGGAAATCGGATTTCAAAGATTTGTTCGTAACTCCGCTTCGTGCCGCAGTGCTGGTAATGAGCGATTCAATTTCTTCCGGGAAAAAAGATGACCTCTCGGGACAACTCATAATCGAACGATTGCAACGGGAAAAAATTGAAGTGGCGGACTACAAAATTATTCCCGACGATGCGGAAAAAATTGTTGAAACAATTTTGCACTATGCAGATACGATGAAACTCGACTTGGTGCTTACAACCGGCGGAACAGGTTTCAGTCCGCGCGATACAACTCCCGAAGCGATGAAAAAAATTATCGAGCGCGAAATTCCCGGCATACCAGAAATGCTGCGCGCGTACGGACAGGAACGGACACCGTATTCAATGCTCTCGCGGGGGAAAGCAGGCATTCGCGGGAAAACAATAATCGTGAATCTTCCTGGCTCGAAAAGAGGCGTTGCGGAATCGCTTGATGCGTTGTTTCCCTCCGTGCTTCACTCCTTTAAAATGTTATGGGGCGGCGGCCATTTGGAAAAGTAGAAATTGATTCTTTTTTCTCAATAAGAGGCAAAACCTCGCCAATCAACTTGAACCCATTCCCCGTTTCACTTTCTCCGCTCCCATCGAACACTTTTTTGTTTCCTTCTTTCTTTTCCTCGCCGCAATTTTTTCCTATCTTTTGCCCGTTAAATTTTATATGACTTCGATAGAATGAATGAATTTTCGGCGGAAATTTACCACCGCACCAATACTTTTGAAACCAAACAGCAACGCGTTGGATAACTAATGCCCAAAAACTGTTCCCGCTGTAATGCGCCGATAACCCAAGCCGATAAATTTTGTCCCGAATGCGGCGCCAAAATTGATTGGGGAGCGGAGGGGGGCGCAGACTTATATAATTTTTTTGCTGCCAAACCTTCCACCACCAAGGGAAAAACGAAATCGGAATCGCACTGCGAATTTTGCGGACACAAAAATAAGAAGGGCGCAACGTTCTGTGAAGGATGCGGTTCCATACTTCCCACGGCAAACGTGCCTGATGCCGATGAGCCCGCAGAGTTTCAGTTATTATTCAACCAACCGAATGTTGAAGAACAGCCAACGAGCGCGCCGTTAAACGTGTTCCCAGCCCCTCCGCCGGAAGAAATTCCCGTGAAAAAAGAAGTGCCGAAACCAAGCGTTCCCAAACGTGAGATGCCCAAAGAAGAATCGGCACCGTTCCGCCCCGCACCTGTACCGGAAAGAGAAGCGGAACCGGTAAAGAAAAAACAACACCACGTTCCCAAGCAACACCAAAAACAAAAAATGGAATTGTGGAAAATTTATCTTATCGTCGCCGTCGTATTATTGCTGCTGATTCTCTTGTATGCATATTTTCAGGAGGGAAAAACGGCAACACCGGTTTCAAATACCGTCCAGAGCGGACCAACGTTGGAACATCTCCAACATCTCGAAGAAGAAGTACGCGCAAACCCGAATGATGCAACCGCACAGTTGAATTACGCAAACAGTTTACACGATGCCCGCTCGTTTCACAAAGCGATTGAAGAATATAAAAAATACCTCGCGCTTGTTCCCGATAATCCCGATGCGCGGGTGGATTTGGGGATTTGTTATTTTGAAAACGGGAACGCAGATGCTGCAATCACCGAAATGAAAAAAGCGATTGAGTATCATCCGCAACATCAGAAAGCGTATTTCAACATCGGCATTGTTTCGCTCAACAGCGGAAATTTGGAACAGGCGAAAGAGTATTTTCAAAAAACAGCATCGTTGAGCGCCGCCACGGAAACCGGAAAACGCGCGCAAGAACTTTTACAAACACATTTTCAATAATCATTCACCAATAATTCATAGAAAGAAAAATCAATGCCTTCAGGAAAAAAACGTAAACGCCATAAAATGGCAACCCACAAACGAAAGAAACGCTTACGAAAGAATCGGCATAAGAAGAAAAACCGATAGGGCGTTGGTTTAAGGTTTGTGGTTTGTGATTTGCGGTGATGAACTCATCTACGCACTTCACAAACCTCCAATCCTCGACCGCCAACCGACTTAATAAAGAAAACGCAAATGAAATTTTCAGTTGTTACTGCTCTGCTTATTTGCATTTCCTCGTACGGATGGAGTTGGGGAAGTTGGGCGCATAAAACCATCAATCGGCGTGCTGTGGAAAATCTGCCGAAAGAAATGCAACCGTTCTATAACAAACACGTTGACTGGATTGAACAACATTCCGTTGACCCCGATAATGTTCGCGACGCTGAAGACTCCACCGAAGCGCCGAACCATTATATTGATATTGATTACTACGGTCGTTATCCTTTCGATGAACTGCCGCGCAATTTCAATGATGCCGTAGGAAAATTTACGCTTGATACATTGGTTTCAAAGGGAATTGTTCCGTGGCGGATTGTTGCTGTACAGGAAAGTTTGACTAATGCAATGCGAGAGAAAAATATAACTTCAATTTTGAAATGGAGCGCGTGGCTCGGTCATTACGTGGGCGATGCACATCAACCGTTGCACGCCACGCTCAATTACGACGGACAGTATTCAAATCAAACAGGAATACACTGGCGGTTTGAAAGCGCAATGACGAAGAAATTTGGCGACACATATTTATTTCCAAAAACAGAAACGGAATACGTTCATCAACCGCTATCATTTGCGTTTGATATTGTTTTGGAAAGTTACACGTATCTCGATTCCGTACTCGCTGCAGATGTAATTGCGCGCGAGCAAACAGTCGCCCTCGAAATGAAAGCGTTACCACAATTCGGCGATGCGTATTATACCCTGCTGAACGAGAAAGCGGGAACAATCGCAAACAAACAAATCCATAAAGCAATTCAGCGCGTAGCAAATCTATGGTACACCGCGTGGGTCAATGCAGGAAAACCGGCTCTTGATTAGTTGATGTTTTTTTGAACAAGTCTTTTTTTTCCAGCAAGAAGTTTGTATAATTAGCCACAAAATAACAGAGGAAAATCAGTATGTCGCGCGAACAACAAGATGGAATGGGAAAAGGATTAATCGTTGGATTTCTCGTCGGAGGAATCGCCGGAGCAATTACCGCACTTTTACTCGCGCCGAAATCGGGGAGAGAACTCCGCGAAGATATCAAGCAGAAATCCGGCGAACTGAAGGATAAAGCGAAAACAATTATTTCCGACACGGCGCAAAAAGCAAAATCTGTTTTCGATAAAGGGGAAGAAGTGTACGAAGAATCTTCCGACATCGTTGAAGGGGCAATTGCAACGACCACAAAGTTTACCGATGCGGTTCGCGCCGGATATGAGGCATTCAAAGACGAGCGCAACCGCTCATAACCGTAACCACTCATCAATCGTATGGAAATCATAGTCATCATCGCTTCCTTGTGTGTTGCCGGCGTCAGTATTTATCTCGCCACGATATTTGCGCAGATGGGAAAAACGTTGCAACACCTCGACCAAAAAGTTTCTGAGTTACACGAAAAGACCGTTCCGGTTCTTGAAAACCTGAGCGTCATTACCGCAAAAATTAGGACCGTAGCAGAAAATTTTGACGCGCAACTCGATATTGTTCGCGACTCGCTTTTTACTCTCCGGCAAACGGTAGATGAGATTGTAGATTTCAAACGCCGTGTGCAGGACCGATTGGAAGAACCCGTGATGGAATCGGTTACTTTCGCTTCTGCTATTGTGCGCGGCATCAGAACATTTTTCGACAGGTTACGCAGTTGAAGAGATGCCAAGGATTCATTCTATGTATTCATCCGAAAGGGAAATTCGATTTGGCATTGTAAAAAAGCACACGTGCTCCCCCGTTAAGCAATGTGTGCATCGAAACATTCTCCTTTCAAACATCTTCACGACGCTTCCTTCCACCGTAAAACTTTTCGTTGTTTCATTTCCAAGTTTCATTTTTTAATCCACCATTAATGCAGCAATTATTGTATGAAAGAATATACCACTGAACAAATCCGCAACGTTATCCTTGTAGGACACGGAGGCGCGGGAAAAACATCCCTTTCCGAAGCATTGCTCTTTACCGCAGGCGCTTCGACACGCATCGGAAAAATTGACGAGGGTTCTACCCACTCCGATTACCGTTCCGATGAAATTGAACGAAAAATTTCCATCACCACTTCGCTCCTCCATTGCGAGTGGAGAAATGTGAAAATAAATTTTCTTGATACGCCCGGGTACACCGATTTCACCGGCGAAGTGAAAGGAGCGATGCGCGTCGCTGATACGGCAATACTTCTCTTAAAAGCATTCGAAGGGGTTGAAGTCGGAACCGAAATTGCGTGGGGTTACGCGCGTGAGTATAATGTTCCCACAATCTTCCTCATCAATAAGGTGGACGGCGAACACGTCGATTTACCGAAAGTACTCAAAATGGTGCATGACAGATTTGGCGGCGATGCAGCAGTCGTAGAAATGCCGCTTGCGACCGGTCCGAATTTTACGAGCGTTATTGACATTCCGAAGATGAAGACGTTCGTGTATCAAGGCGATAAAGGAAAATATACCGAATCGGAAATTCCTGCAGACCATTTGAATGAAGCCGAGCATTGGCGGCAGGAGTTGCTGGAAAAAGTCGCCGAGAGCGATGAAAAATTATTGGAAAAGTTTTTTGAAAATGGAACGCTTACCGATGATGAATTCCGCGCGGGATTTCAAAATGCATTTCGGGAGCGAAAAATATTTCCCATCATTTCCTGTTCTGCAACAAAAAACATCGGTACCGGCTCACTCCTTGATTTTCTTGTGGATATAACTCCGAACCCCGCGCAACGCGGTCACATAAAGGCGCATCTTACCGGAACCGAAAAGGAAGTCTCCATTCCGACAGAGGCAAATGCAGAACCGGTTGGGTTTGTATTTAAAACTGTTTCCGAACCGCACGTCGGCGAACTTTCCTTCTTCAAAGTCTATTCCGGAAAATTTACGCACGGGTCGGACCTCATCAATCAATCCCGAAGTAAATCCGAACGTCTCTCGCAAGTTTTTGTCATTAACGGAAAAGACCGCAAAGAAGTCGGACATTTGTTTGCCGGAGATATCGGCGCCGTGGTGAAACTGAAAGATACACACACGAATAATACGCTCTCGAGTAAAGCGTTTTCCGTTGTACTTCCACCGATAAAATTTCCTGACCCCGTCATCAGTCAAGCGATAATCGCAAAAACAAAAGGGGACGAAGATAAAATCGGCAACGCGCTCCATCGTTTGCACGAAGAAGACCCTGCATTCGTTGTAACCCACGACCCCGAACTCAATCAAACATTAGTGAGCGGACAGGGAGAATTGCACATTACTATTATGGTGAAGCGAATGAAGGAACGATACGGCGTGGATGTTGATATTAAAGAACCGCGGCTTCCCTTCCGAGAAAGAATCCGTGGTACCTCGCGCGTGAGTTACCGGCATAAAAAACAAAGCGGCGGCGCAGGGCAATTCGGCGAAGTCTATTTTCATATGGAACAATATCGTGAAGGAGCACCCTACCCGAATGACCTTTCCATTCGTGGAAAAGAATTGGAAGATTTACCGTGGGGAGGAAAATTAGAATTTGTTACCGCCATTGTTGGAGGGGCAATAGATGCGAAATTCGTTCCGGCGGTCAAGAAAGGAATTATGGATATTATGACCAGCGGCGTTATTGCTGGTTATCCCGTTGCCGACGTGCGCGTTATTTTGCACGACGGGAAAATGCACCCGGTGGATTCCAATGAAAATGCATTTAAAACCGCAGGGCGTATGGCATTCAAAGAGGGATTCCTGCAAGCAAAGCCAGTGTTGTTCGAACCGATTTATGAAATTGAAGTCGCCGTTCCCGAAGAAAATATGGGCGATGTTATGGGTGATATTTCCGGTCGGCGCGGAAAAATTCTGGGAATGGATTCCAACGGCAGTTATCAGATTGTGAAAGCGCAGGTCCCGTTGAAAGAATTGTACCGCTACTCGACCACCGTTCGTTCGATGACGCAGGGACGCGGCATTCACAAGCAAAAATTTTCGCACTACGAAGAAATGCCGCGCGAAACAATGGAGAAAGTTATCGCCGAAGCAAAACATAAAGTAGAAGAAGAATAAAACAAGATTTGAGGTTTGGGATTTGAGTGATGAGAAAAAAACTGATGTAGTTTGAATCTCAAACCTCAAACCTCAAACCTCAAACCTCAAACCTCAAACCGATGGAAAGATTATGGTCTCCGTGGCGCTCAAAATACATTGCCACATTCGCCGAAAAGAACACCGCCGAAAAAAAAACGCCGTGTGTTTTATGCGATGCGTATTATGCAAACGATGATGACGAACGCCTGATTGTGTGGCGAGAGAAATTGTGTTTCGTGGTGATGAATTTATATCCTTACAATAGCGGACACGTGATGGTTGTCCCGTACCGGCACACAGGAAACATCGGCGACCTCACCAACGATGAACTGCTTGAAGCAATGCAACTTTTGCAAAAGCTCACCTCCATTCTTCGCGAAAAGATGAATGCTGATGGCATCAACATCGGGTGCAATATGGGGCGCGCTGCCGGAGCGGGAATTGTTGACCATATCCATTTCCATATTGTTCCGCGATGGAACGGCGACACGAACTTCCTTCCCCTCTTTTCCGATACCAAAGTAATCTCCGAAGAGATGAACGATACACTTATCAAGTTGCGAAGAGCGTTCGGCGTGTAATCGGATTTGTGAAGGGAGTTCTGTCAGGAACTTCATTCACGCTCCTTTCGTTTTCTTATTCGACAATTTTTTTTCAACCACTAATTTTGAAAGGTACTTTCCTATGAAATCCGCAGTCATTTTTTTCGCACTTTTATTTTCGTATCAATTTCTCTCTTCACAAACCACAGGAAAGCGCTCAAACGTTGACCTGACTATCTATAATCAAAACCTCTCCCTTATTCGCGAAGAACGAACGCTGCAACTGAAAGAAGGAATAAGCACCGTCATCATTCCCGATATTCCTGCAACCATTGATGGAACGTCGCTGCATTTCGTAAGTCTTACTGCGCCAACTTCTGTTCGCGTGCTGGAACAAAATTACCAGTACGATTTAGTTGACCAGAACAAACTTCTTTCAAAGTATCTCGGAAAGACGGTTGAGTTTGTTCGTATCAATGAGGAAACAAAAAAAGAATTCACCGTGAGCGGAACATTGCTTTCCAACGTTGGAGGCATCGTTGCAGAGGTCAACGGCAAAATAGAAATTAATCCTGCAGGTCGTATCGTGCTGCCGAGTTTACCGGAAGGACTTATCGCAAAACCGCAATTGGAATGGATGGTGGAAAATGAAAAACAGGGAGAGCACAAAACGGAAATCAGTTACCTCGCAGGAAATTTATCGTGGCTCTGCAATTATGTTGCGCTCATCAACAAAGACGATAACAAGTTGGATGTTACCGGATGGGTTACGATTACCAACAACAGCGGCACCTCATTTAAAAATGCAGGTTTGAAACTTGTTGCGGGCGATGTAAATATCGTGCGGGAAAAAATTGACCCGTATCAACGGTATGGAAGAGAAGATATGGTAATGGCAATGAAATCGGAACCGCAATTTGAACAATCGGAACTCTTCGAGTATAAACTCTATTCTTTAAAACGGAAAGCCGATATCAACACCGATGAAACGAAACAGATGGAACTCGCTTCGGGAAAAAATGTGGATGCCAAAAAAGTTTTCATTTACGACGGCGCAAAAGAAAGTAAAGTCGGGGTGTACGTTACGTTTAAGAATGAACAAAAAGCGGGATTAGGAATTCCGCTGCCGAAAGGAAAAGTCCGCGTCTATAAAAAAGATAACGACGGCAAAGAGCAATTTATCGGCGAAGACCAGATTGACCACACACCGAAAGACGAAGAACTCAAACTCTATCTCGGCAATGCGTTTGATATCGTCGGCGAGCGAACACAAAAAGACCGCCGCGATAAAGGTTGGCACGTTATCGAGGAAACCTACGAAATCAAATTACGCAATCACAAAAAAGAAACTGTCGAAGTTCTTGTGTATGAACATCCCGGCAGGTGGCGCGAGTGGGAAATACTCCGCGAAAGCGATACGTGGGAAAAAGTTGACCAAACCACCATCAAATTTCCCGTCAAGGTGAAACAAGATGAAGAAAAAGTGATAACGTACACGATTCGGTATGAGTGGTAACCGAGAAATTCATTCTCTCTTTAGCGGAGTTGACAGCACGCTTAATTAATGTATTTGAGAATAAATCTACTCTGCAATTTAATTATGGGCATTTCTAAAAACCTTCTCTATGAGCCATTGGCAAGGTTTATTTTGATAAGTGCGGATGTCTCAAAGAAAAGTATCAAGCAATATTTCTTTCTTCCTTGATATACGATTGGGCAATGACTATTGATGGAATACCACTTTTATTTTTTTCCATTTTCAAATTCTTTAATGATTGCACGTAATTTTACCATCGAAACATCTGATTGTTCAAGTTTAGAATATACTGTAAGCAGAATAATTTTAGTAGTGGATTTCAGAAAATAGATAATACGATAACCTCCGCGTTTACCTTTGCGGGCATCGGTATTGTTTACGCGCACCTTAAAAACGGTGTAATGAATTCTTGGAACTTGGTCGCCGAATATTTCTCCATTTTCTAACCTCGCAATTATCGGTTGAATATCAGAACGAATGGATTGATACTTTTTTGCAAGCGCGCGGAGATTTCGTTTAAACTCGGAAGCAAATTCTATATGGACTTGTGGCGCATTATTTTGCATCTATTCCATCCCACAATTCAGAAACGGGGCGCGTATCACCGGCAAGCATCTCTTTCCACGATTGGCGAAAACTTTCTTCCGCGGGTTTAAGCACAACACTCTCTCTGAATACTCGAACTATTTGGAGTAAATGAGGAAGGTATTCGTTTGGAGTATTCTTTATTTCGCGTGTGAGTTGTTTTTGATAGGTAGAAACTGCGTTTGACATTGTTAATAGTATATTTTGTTAAGATGAAATTTCGGGCATAAAATACAGAATTACAACGCAATGAAGAAAACAAAAAAGCGTCCGCTGTTGCCAACGAACGCTTTTGTTTCCCTGTTTTTTTCTGTAGTATTGGTCGAGCTACTTCATCAGCAAAAGTTTGTTGGTTGCCGTGTAACGCAAGATTCCATCTTGCGAAACCGTTAACCGGTAAAAATACACGCCGCTCGTTAATCCGCTCGCATCAAATTGTATTTCGTGTTCGCCGATTTCCATTTGTTCGTTCTTCAATAATGTAGCGACCTCTTTACCGAGAACATCATAAACAACTAACGATACAAAACCGGATTGCGGCACTGCATATTTAATTGTTGTCGTCGGATTGAAAGGATTGGGGTAATTTTGCAAGAGAGCAAATTTTTTCAGAACGTTCTGCATTAGTTGTTGTTCTCTTACTCCAACAGTACCATCAAAGGTTATTTTTCTAATGTCTTGAACGGGAAATGTAACTTGCTCGCCGTTACTTTTGCTTACTTTCATTACCCACGACTGCGAAAAGGCAGTTGAAGTTAAGAAGAGGATAAAAAATAATTTTTTCATTTTGCTTTCCTTTTTTGTTAATTAGGTTTTACTGTTGGATCGTCACCAGTCGTTATTGTCCTTAACCCCGTGCCGTCAATTTTCACGATTTTAATATTACTATTAACTGAGTAAACAACATATTGACCGTCTCGGGTGAAAGATTGCATTGTAGCGAAATTACTGCTTCCTTCGTCAGAAAGTAGAAAAGGGGATGAACCATCTATATTTGCAATATAAGTTTTACCAACGTTTGTCCCACCTCCATAGTAACAATATGCGATTTTTGTAAGGTTGTAATTCGTCGCAGGCCATTGACCACCACTAATTAGCAGTGTAGAGGTTAAATCCGTCAGACTATTCGTTTTGTATATGCCTCCTCCAAACCGATCGTAGAGAAGATAACTATGATCCACAAAAGTTATTTGAAATTCGTTTCCAGTGAAATCGTTGAACAAACCATTATTTTGTCCGTTAATTCCTATTTTCCAAATGGAAGCAGCCCCTGCGACCGTTGTTCTTCGATAGTACACCGTATCCATCGCTGGTGAAAATGCAATTCTTTCCCCGATATATGCTTCATTATTAAATGTCAACTGGTGTAAATTGCTGCCATTTGAATTCATAACCCAAACATTAATACCAGAACCTGTGTTGAGCCAAAACGCAATTAAACTACCGTCCGGAGAATAGGATGGTTTATTAAGAACTGTTGGATTAGTCGTAAAAGAAGTAAGTTGAGTAAAATTACTTCCATCTGTATTAATCGTACATATCTGTTTAATACCTGAAACAGTTTTGACAAATGCAATTGTCGAAATTGAATCAGAAATTATATCAGAAAATGTTATGCTATCAATTCCAGAAAGTTGAAATTGTGATGTTCCGCTATTGGTATGGACATTCATTTTTTGAGAATAACTCAACGTTACAAATGTGCATATCGAAATAACGATGGCTATTATTTGATTGTATTTTTTCATAAGAGTATAATAGTTTAGTTTGTTTGTAAAATGTAAAACAAGTTTCAAACTTGTTCTACGGTTAATAAAAAAATTGTGTTGTTCCATTTGTCATTCCGTTTGTTGTGGCGTCAGGTCAATGACTCGTAGAGAATTCCTTCCTGACGCTTGTTCGTTTTCGTGTCGGGAAGTAATTCCCGACACCACACCGTAAAAATCACTCCGATGTATCGGTCAACGACTCGTAGAGCGAAACCATTGTTCCAAAGGAATCCCTTTGGGAGAATCTTCTCGTGGTGATATTCATTGCTTTTCTCTTGACATCGTTCTACCGTCAAAAAGATTCCTCAATCCGACTAAAGTAGAATTTCGGAATGACGAGAAAAAACGTTACGCCGTTACATCCTGCCCAACGGCGATTTGCACGGTATCGCTCCACTGCCCTACCTGCGCATCGTCCAGCATATAAATGCCGCGATATTTCCATAAAGCAAGTTGTGTAATTGCCATCGTATCTGTATAGTTCGGAATGGTATCAAACGCCAGGAAAACCCACTGCCCGTCGCCGCGGTTTACCTGAATGAAGATCCCGCTTACGTTCAACGGTTTCGTCCAGATAATATCCACGTGTCCGTTCACATAGGCGAGTTTCAGCACAGGTTTGAGGAGCGATGGTGCCATGGGCGGCGTTTCTTCCGCTCCGATAATATCCAAATCGTTCCCGATGGCTTCGGTATAGTTTTGGTGATTTTTAATGCGCTGCACCAAAAGCCGCACGCGCGTAAAAATTCCCGGCGCCACCATTGTTGCCGGTAATGTTATTTCCGGAATCGAAGGAAAATCGCCGCCTGCAGAACCGAGCGGAGCGTCGCGTATCAGGTTTTTATAACTGACGGCTTGCTCTTTCGCCGATGTCAAACTGGCGACAAGATTGATAAGCAGACTGAATTCGTCCGCATCGTTGGATGTTGAAGCAATCTCGTCGGGGGAAACTCCCACTGTTGCCCCGTGAGTTGCCAATTTAGCGCTGAAATTATTGAGCCAGGTTACTTTTCCCTGGTCGCTATTGGGTAGATAGGGTTTTGCCATATAATTTTACCTTTCTTTAATAAATTTGGGTTCTACGTCTTGTTGTGTGAAAAAAGAATATGCTGAACAGGCGTTTCGATACTAGGAACAGACGTTTCATTGGTCGCAATGAACGTTTCAATGGTCCTAACGGACGTTTCAATGCTCGCAACGGTCGTTTTGACGGTCGCAACGCACGTTTCAACGCTCCCACCGGACGATTTGACGGTCGCAATGCACGTTTCAACGGTTCCAACGGACGTTTTGATGGTCGTAATCCCCGTTTCAACGCTCGCAACAGACGCTTTGACGGTCAGGACGCACGACTCAATGCCCGAGACGGAAGTTGCAACAGATGGTACACACGGATGAATGAACAATACGCACGAACGAATGGTTGGTGCGCTCAACGTGATGGCCGGTTTTGGGTGACTAATGCTTGGAACAGACAAACCAACGAACAGTGTGCTTGAGCGAATCTCCGGTAAAAGCGAATGAAGGGCTGGTACGGATGAAAAAATGATTCGGCGACGGGAATGAGTTTGTTTTTTCATAATTCTACTCTATACTCGTTACAGTCGCAGGTTCTCGCCTAAAATATTTTCAACTTTTTTCAAAATATTTTTGGAGATGAGATGGAGTCCACTTTTTGTGTAAAAAACGAGGGTTTTGAGGGGTTATTGTGGATTTATCGGGCAAAGTGGACTCCAACTTTGGTTTGTTGGGCTAAAGCCCTTGGGGGGGTGGATTGTAATAACCCCACGCTTAAAGAGTGGGGTTTAAGGCATGTAACCGTTTTGGACTTTAGTCCTGTTTCCGGGAAAACCTACGAGGTCTCCTGTAATGAAATTGTTTACATTCCCAATTTTTTGATAATCAGAAAAGAAAAGACCTCGTAGGTTTGGTTTGTTGGGCTAAAGCACTTGATAGTGGGGATTGCAATAACCCCACGCTTATCCCAAAGGGATGCCTTTGGCAAGCGTGGGGTTTAAGGCACACAACTATTTTGGACTTTAGTCCTAACGCGATTTGAAAATCGTGCAACAAATAAAAAATTCCGTTAATTTCGATTTCATTAAGGAGAACAGGAGTATCTGCGGTGAAACTTCTTTCCCTGTAGATGCTCGCTCATACAAATGCGGCACAAACGTTGATTGCGTAAGGAAAAATATTAATCTCTTCATAACCTTGATAGGAAAACAAATCTCTGTAACGGGAAAACCGTATTACATTATTTTTGGTAATAAGGTAATAAGGTTATGGAATTTTACAGGGAGTTTTTTCTATGAAGGTTGGTTCTATAATGCTTACCCTGACTGTTTTGCCGAAACCATTCTTTGGCTTCATTCGGGATAATGTTCGGGGAAAAATATTAATCTCTTCATAACCTTAATAGGAAAACAAATCTCCGTAACGGTAAAACCTTATTACCTTATTTTAGGAAAAAGGTAATAAGGTTATGGAATTCTACAGGGATTTTTTTCTATTAAGGTTGGTTCTATCGTGCTTACCCTGACTGTTTTGCCGAAACCATTCTTTGGCTTCATTCGGGATAATGGTCGGGGAAAGCACTGTAAGAAAGAGGGAATTGTTATGCAAGACAATTTGGAAAATTGTCCTACACTATGCTAACTGCTGACTGCTAATTGCTAACAGCCAACCGCTCTTTATGGTTTATCATCGTCCACGTATTGCTCCACTTTTCACCATCCCAATACTGCACGCGGTTTTTTAAATCTTCGAGATACGCACGGTCAATTTTCCCTTTGAGTTTGCCTTCGTCAACAAGTTTGGCAAACACTTGATTCGTGGTATTGTTCGTTTTAACTTCTATAACTCGTAATTCCTTTGTGAGGTAATATTGAAAATCATGTGCATAATTATCGGGACCCGAACTCATGGAAATTTGCAATCCCCTGTTTTTTGAAAAGGCACATTCATTATTGGGAGAGTTGTTTCGATGGAGAACTCTATTCATCGAAGAATGTGGGAATTTGATATACATTTTTTCTGCATCGGAAAAAGGTAAATCCTGAAATCCGGGAGTGCAAAGTGATTTTTTCTTGCCAATAATTTTTTCGGGGTCAAGCGCGAGAAGAATTCCATATTGATTGAAAGAACCTGTATCGTCTTCTACATCATTGATACCGGAAAATAGTAATTCTTTTTTTCCATCATTATCAAAATCAATTGTATCTATAAAAAAGAGATTTCCAAAATGCCAAAATTGTCCGACGACGATTCCCGAACCATTGATTCTTGTAACCATACCTGGCGAGCGACCAACATTTCCTGCGCTGGAAAAAATATTGATTTCTTCCCCCGTTCCTACCGGAAGGGCTTTTATCTGCCCTATATTAAATCTATCGTTATAATTTCTTTCAGCAGTATCTAACGAACTTTTATAATGAATTTTTTCGCTGATTTCAATGTCGGGAAAAAGTTTTTGTTCTTTCGATGTGAACACCTTTATCTTATTCGAAATACTTATTCCTCCCTCAACTCCATGGCTTGCAAGCGGAAGTGAAGTGATTACTTCATTTCTGCCATCACCATTAATGTCGGCGATATAGAGATTTTGTAACAAAAATTTCTGCCTGTTCTCTAATTGTTCAGAACTTAAACCAACTCTTTCGCAAACCCACTTCCAAATGCGCTCATCATTTTTGTTATAAATTTCAATCGTTCCTTCCGTCCAGTTTATTCTGGGAAATACGGGGTTTTGGTCAATTACCGTATTTGCGCTTTTGGGAAAAAGATTAAACATCATAAAAATTGCGGCGAGAAATGCAAAACTGCTTCCTCCGACAAACACGGGATGCTGCCGAGCAAAATATTGAAATTTTTGAATCGCTCCCTTCGGCGGCAAATAGGCAACGGGAGTTTCGTACACGTCGTCATAGTATGGCGTAACGCGAGAGTATGTTCTTGCCAGCGCGGTACTTTGTTGTTCTTCAACCGGTTTTTGCATTTCCGCTTTCAAATCGGCATGGAACTCGCTCATTTCTTCCACAAGCGATTTGCAACCGAAACACTCGCTGATGTGCGCTTCGATTTCTTCACGCCGGGTTTCTACCTCTTGTGCGTGGAGAACATACAGTTCTAAAATATGTTCGGGGTAATGTGTCATTCTCTCTATCTCTATACTCGTTACGGTTGTGTGCTTTCGCCTAAAATATTTTCGTTGGTTGGCTGGTTCGTTCGTTCGTTCGTTGGTTGGTTGGTTGAGTGAGAGAACGAACAAACCAACAAACTATTTAACCAATCACCGAAACTCCTTCTTCAATTCTTTCATCACTCGTTTATACGCAAGGTGAGAAAGATACCAGAGCGGCGCTTTGTGCTGTTGCTGGTATTCTTCCTGCGTTACGTCCGCCATTCGTTCCCGCAAATGTTCATAGAGCGCAAACTCTTCGCCGTCGCTTTGCACTAATCGTTCCATAATACTTTGTTCAATCACGAGGAAATATTCCCGGTACGTCTCGTGTTCTATTTTTTTCTTCTGCACGTAATGTGTTTCCATTTCATTTTGTACCTGTTGGCAAACAACGCCGACAACCCCGCGGACATCGCTTGTAAGAATTACTTCCTGTTCACCCTCTTCTGCACCTATCTCATTCAGGGTTTTATACAGTGAACGAAATACGACCGCCACAACGATGAGCGGAACTACTCTGTTGTAATCGGATTGTTCCTGTAAACATTTTGCGAGTTTTCCAAGCAGTGTGGGAATGTTCTCGCTGCCGTTCACGGTTTTCAGGAGCGAGTGTTCAAGCCGTTTTCTATCCATTGCGGGAAGATGTTCTAACGTTTCGCACCGATGGGGCGTAATACAGAGTTCCCCAAACCGCTCGAACACATCAAAGTGCCGTAACGTTTGAATCGCAGTTTTTATTTGCCGGATAATTTTTCCCAGCGCGGGGTCAACATCGTGGTACAGTTGAAACAGACGATTGTTCACTTTGGAAAAAACGAGCGTACGCAATCGGGAAAGCAATTCTTCTTCCGATGCCGATTCGTACGAAAAACTTTCGACGTACGCTTTGATTTGCACAAATGTTCCCTTCTCATCGCGCTGAAATAAATCCGCGAGACAGTCGAGAGAAATATCCTCAATCGAATCGTCAAAAAAATCGGTGATGAGCCGAATACTCCGCGCTTTTTTTCGTACATAGACACGGGCAATATTTTGACATAACGAGAAAAAATCCGTTACCGTTTCGGTACTCGGATGTTCATTGATTATTGATTCAAGTAGTCCTGTTAGTTGCTGTATTTTCATTACTCATATTTTTAGACGCAAGGGAGAGTTCGCAAATGTTTTCCATCGAATCATTTCTCCCCCGTCGGGCTATCCGCTGTTTTTATCGAATCATTCTCCTCACCAACTTCCCGGCATTCGGTATTGTAGGAGCGGTTGGTCAAAAATTTCTTCCTTCACTTTGGCGACGCTTTTCAGTGTTGTTCCGAACATCCGTTCTATGATACTCTCGCGCTCCACTTCTTTAACGATTGCAGGCTCACCGTCAATTCCTGCGGCATCGGAAGCAATGCGTACAGCATCGTCGAATGTTCCAAGCGTATCAACAAGTTTCAGTTTGTACGCCATCTTTCCGGAAAACACTCTCCCATCGGCAATGGCGAGAACCTCTTCGTGCGTAAAGTTCCGCGCCTCTCCCACTGCATCCATAAACTGCGAGTGAATATCATCAGCTAATGCCTGAAAATTTTTTCGCTCATCGTCCGTCATTTCACGAAACGGATTTCCGCTGTCTTTCATTTTTCCCCCTTTCACCGTGTTGCTTTTCACCCCGATTTTATCGAGCAGTTTATTCACTTCCCAGAATTGGGAAATCACGCCGATGCTGCCGGTAATTGAACCGGGATTTGCAACAATCGTACGCGCGCCGCACGCAATGTAATATCCGCCGCTTGCCGCAACCGAACTGAAGGAAACAATCACCGGTTTTTTTTCATCCGTCCGTTTTATGGATTCGTAAATTTCCTGACTTGCGGCTACGCCTCCTCCGGGAGAATTAACGTGGACGAGAATCGCTTTGATGGTGGAATTATCGCGGTACTTTTTCAATTGCCGTACAATATCCTCGGATGAATAAATGGGACCGAAGACTTCCACCACGGCAATTTTTTGTCCGCTGCCAACAACCTCCTCTTCTGTTCCCGTATCGAGATTGATGAATACGACGGAGAACAGTGTAACCGCCCCCAGCACAAAAAAGGCGAGAACGGCGAGTATTCCTAAAAACCATTTTGTTGATTTCTGCATAATAATTTTCTTTCCTGAAAATGATGAAATATTTTTAAAAAGTATTTTCTGCTTAAAAGAAGAACGGATAAATGAGCATAGTTCTCTGTGTCCTTTGTGAAATTTTCTTTGTGCCCCTTTGTGTTTATTTTTTTACCACAAAGAACACAAAGTTGGCTCAAAGTTCACAAAGTTTAAAATATGGATTACGATACCAAATTAACAAAAAGAATAAGTGAACAAAATTACGTTACGAACGTAAGCACAATAGAACACAGATACCTCTGCTGCATTTTTCTATTCCACAACATCGAGCGCTTCTTTTACTTCTACGTGTTGTGGTTTTGTTTCTGCTAAAAATTTGTGAATAAGATATGCAATGAAAAGAAAGATGCAACTATTCACGATAAAAACTGCTGATAATCCGAATGTTCCTGCAATCATTCCGCCGATAACAGGACCAAGAAAGTTTCCGAGAATGGCAAGACTCGATGCAATACCGATAAGTCCGCTTTTCCGGGAATCGGGCGCATACAAACTCACTTGCGAATACAGTGAGTGAAGAATTCCACCTCGCGCAAATCCTAAACCGGCACGTAATCCCCCAAGCGCGTACACATTCGGAACAACAAGATGCAATGCGTATGCAACACCCGTTCCGCTTAAAGCAACGACGAGATTTTTTTTGAATCCGATGCGATCATTTCGTTTTCCCCACCACGGAGCGGAAATAACCGTAAATACTCCCGCAATCGAAACGACCGCTCCTGTAATCGTGGAAAGATATTGCGTTTTCGACGTGAACTGCTCAATGAACAACGCAAAGAGCGGTTCAATCATCAACGCGGCGCTTTGTGAAAGAACAATGGCAATGCCGACAATCCGCAATCGTTTATCGGTAATCATCAGTGTTGCGTTTTGAAAAATTGTTGCCGTTGCTTGTTCGGATTTCGGTTGTGAAACTTCGCGGACAAATTTCAGAATGACGATAGCGCAGGTAAAACACAAGCCGGCAACGATAAAAAATATCGGACGGTAACCGAGCGTATCGGCAAGAAGACCGCCAACAACAGGACCAAGCACTGTTCCTCCTGCCGTTGCCGATTGTAAAAATCCCAACGAGTAACCGGTATGTTCTTTCGGTGTGGAAGTTGTAACGAGAGCAAGCGCGGCGGCGATGAATCCGCTTATTGCACCCTGCAACAATCGGAAAAAGAGTAACTCATAAACATTCGTAGAAAACCCGACGAGAATTTGCGAAAGACCGAGTCCGACGAGCGCGCGGATAACCATCGCTTTCTTACCATAGGTATCGCCGAGTTTTCCCCACAGTGGTGTTGAAAAAAATGCAGTGAGGAATGGACCCGCAAATACCAATCCGCTCCATCGTGCGGCTTCATTGGCATCTGTTACGCCAAGTTCGCGCACGAAGAACGGCAGAAAGGGAACGACAAGATTCATTCCAATCATTGCGAGGAATTGCGTTCCCCAAAGTATATATAAATTACGCCGCCAGAATTCCATAAACGGCGAAAAAGATACGAAAGAAATGGGTTTTACAGGTTGAAACTCAGAGCTCATTTTTCTTTTGAGTATCACAAATGAAAGTTCTATATTCTCGCGTGAATTTTTTTGTAATTCAAAATGAACAAGCAACGAAAATCAAAACCGAAAACTTCCCTTCGTACCAAACTCAAAAACATCAAACTTCTTCTCCTCGATGTTGACGGCGTTTTAACTGACGGAAGAATTGTGTACACAAGTGATGGCGTTGAACAAAAATTTTTCGATGCGCACGATGGTTACGGATTTACGCTCGCGCTTCGTCACGGATTGAAGTTGGGAATAATCAGTGGACGTTCTTCGCCGATGGTTACCAAACGGGCATCCGAATTTATGATTGACGAAGTGCATCAAGATGTTCCGAATAAAATTGAAGTGTACGATTCCATAAAGAAAAAATATCATTTGAAAGATTCGGAGATTGCGTACATCGGCGATGATTTGATGGATGTTCCAGTGTTGCAGCAAGTTGGTTTTTCCGCCGCTCCGAGTGATGCAATTGAAGATATTTTCAAACAAGTAGATTATGTTTGTTCCAAAGGCGGTGGACGTGGAGCGGTGCGTGAAGTAATAGATATGATTTTGAAAGCGAAGAGCGTAGAGCAGAGAGTATAGAGGATGGAGCAGAAAGCAAAAATAAACAACGATTCAAGATTCACAAATAACGAATCACTATTTGTCGGGGAGTTTCCACGGAAATTATTTCAATCTGAGAAAGATTTTTTGAATTGGATTTTGCCGGAACAAATTTCTGTTTATAATTCGTACAGAAAAAAACTTGATGAGTATTTTGTGCTTGCTGAAGGAAGGCGTGGGAGAGGAAATCTTGTTATTGGAAAAAATGAAAACGATATTGCTGATATAACTTCACCGCTTGCTGATGTGTTTGCGTATGGAGTAATTGAAACAAGTATTGGAAATATTGCTTGCACCATTCGTGAAGAAATAGCGGAACAATTTGATATCGAAATAATGAATTTGAATCGCGATGAAGTGCTTGCAGATTTTGAAGAAGCGCGCCGATGGACATATTCAAACTGGAACGTTGGTGAGGTTTGTCCGCAATGCTTGAAATCCGTGCGAATGATTTCAATGAAAACAAAAGCAAACGAAAATATCGTTCTCGCAATTTGCGCAAACGATAAACGATTGTGGATTTGCGAAGAAGCAACGCAGCGCAAACGCACAATTCCCGTAACCAATTTCTACAATGAATTGATGTTTCACAAAAAAATCCGGGATGCAAAGATTGCGTTGGATTCAAAACGATTGTTCACGGAATTGAATTTGTTCACGGATGAAGATTTATCATTTGCATTTCAAACATATAATAAAATCCATAAGAAAGTTGATGTGTCTGAAATTGAAGTGAAGCCGAAAGAAAAAATTTCCCTGCTGAAGAAAATATTTACGTTGAAATAGTGTTACATTGAGTATTGAACATTGGGCGTTCTACATTCTTCATTTTTTAATGAAAAATGTAGAATGTTCAATAATGAATGTAGAAGTTTTTAAATAGTTAAATTTTGAAAAACATAATCGAAAAAGCGCGAGAAATAATTCGCATCGAAGCAAATGCTGTTGTAAAACTTGAAGCACACATTAATGAACAATTCGCAAATGCTGTCGAAATAATTTTTCACAGCAAAGGTCGCGTGATTGTTTCGGGAATGGGAAAATCCGGCATCATCGGAAAAAAGATCGTTGCAACGCTGAATTCCACCGGAACGCCGTCAATGTTTCTTCACCCGAGCGACGCAGTTCACGGAGATTTGGGAATGGTGCGCGATGGCGATGTGGTAATCTGTATTTCCAAAAGCGGCGACACGAAAGAACTCTTGCAACTTGTTCCGATGTTCAAACGTGTGAATGCAAAAATAATTTCACTTCTTGGAAATATCCATTCTCCGCTTGCAAAAAATTCTGATATCGTTCTCGATTGTTCTGTTGAAGAAGAAGCATGTCCACACGATTTAGCGCCGACTTCATCTACAACTGCCGCGCTCGTGATGGGGGATGCGCTTGCGATTGTGTTGTTGGAACAAAGAAATTTTTCTGCAGAAGATTTTGCAATGTTTCATCCCGGCGGAAATTTGGGAAAACGTTTGCTCTTGAAAGCAGAGGAAATGATGACGAGCGGCGATGCTGTTCCGAAAGTGAAAACAACAGTGCAACTCCGCGATGCAATTTTAGAAATGACATCGAAGCGACTTGGTGCAACGTGCGTTGTTGATGAGAAAAATATTCTCGTCGGAATTATTACTGATGGAGATTTACGAAGATTATTGCAGCGAACAACCGATGTTTCCAATCTCACGGCAGAACAAGTAATGACGAAAAATCCCAAGACAATTCGCAAGGACGTTCTCGCTGCTGTTGTTTTGCAAGAGATGGAACAATTCAACATTACACAAATTGTTGTTGTAGATGAACAACATTCTCCGATTGGAATGATTCATTTACACGATTTAGTGAAAGCGGGATTGGGAGAGGGAAGTTAAAAATGAAAAGTGAAAAGTTAAAAGTTAGGATATCAAGGTTAAAACTGTTTTTCATTTTTCATTTTTCACTTTTAACTCTTTTCGGTTGTGAAGAAAAAATAAAACCATCCATCGTCAATCAAGTTGAAACAAATCTGCCATCGCAGGAAAGTTGGGATTCGGAAGTTACGATTTCCGATTCCGGAAGAATTCGCGCTGTTATTTATGCCGGGTACATTGCATCATTCACCAAAGAACAATTTACACAACTCGATAGCGGCGTGGTTGTGGATTTGTTTGATAGAAAAGGATTGCATTCTTCAAAACTGACTGCACGAAAAGGAAAAGTGTTTGAATCTTCAAAAGATCTGGAAGCGGAAGGAAGGGTTGTTCTCATCTCTGATAGCGGCACCATCGTGCGAACCGAAAAACTTTTCTGGAATAACAACTTGCAAAAAGTCCATTCAACCGAATTTGTTACCATCACCTCCCCTACCGAAGAATTACAAGGTTTCGGTTTTGAATCGGATGAGGAACTGAAGAATTATAAAATCTTCCGCGTCGCCGGAAAAGCAAAGGTGAAAGACGAATGAATTTACGAATTACAAATTACGAATTACGATTTGCAATCATTTGTATTTTACTCCTTGTTCTCTGCTCTCCACTCGCTGCTCAAAAAAAAGAAACGCTCGTAACGCTTCACCACGCGGATAGTTTGGTCGGCACAGTACTAAACGGCGAAAACGTACGAATGCTTGTTGGCAATGTACGATTGAGTCAGGAAGATATTATTATTACGTGCGATAAGGCAACGGAATTTCTCGCGCGGAAATTTTTTGTCCTTGAAGGAAACGTCCGCGTGAAGGAAGATTCGATGATTTTTATTGGTAATCGCGGGACATATTCCAGCGAAACTAAAATCGCAGAAGGAATGGATAATGTCCGTTTAGAAGAAGTTGTACATTCAGGAATTGGGAAAAAACTTACCGCAAGACGAGGTACGTACTGGACGAACGAGCGGAAAGCGCACTTTACCGATAACGTTGTTGCCGTTGATACCGATGCAACGCTCTCTGCAAATGCGTTAACCTATTTTCGCGCTGATAAACATCTGCTCGCTTCCGGGAATGTTTCTATTATCAACAGCGATAACTCCATTCAGTCCTTCGGAAACTATTTTGAAAATTTCCCCGAGAGAAAATTTTCGCGCCTCACCGGAAATCCGAAAGTGGTTGAATACGATACTGCCAGCGATGGAACAATTGATACTCTTGTTATTACCGCCGATACATTGGAAACAATTCAGGATTCTCTCGAACACCTGTGGGCAAAAGGGAATGTTTCTGTTCTCCGCGACTCCGTCTCGGCAACATCAGGATATTTGGAATTCATCCGGGCGCGCGATTCCATTCTTCTTTTTGAAACTCCGTACGTGTTTTATCAGGAACATCAGGTGAGCGGCGATTCCATTGTTTTGCTTTTAAAAGAAAAGCAAATGGAGAAAGCGTTTATCAAAAACAATGCAATGGCGGTATCGCGCGCCGATTCTCTTTTTTCGAAACGATTTAATCAACTGAGCGGAACGAATATGGAATTACAATTTGCGGAGAAACAGTTACAAACTATCCTTGTCCGGAAATCCGCAACAAGTTTGTATTTCCTTTTTGATGAGGACTCGACAATAGAAACAAAAAAACCAAACGGTGTGAACAAATCAACCGGCGATGAAGTGAAAATTTTTTTCGCAAACAAAAAAGTGGAGAGAATCGTTATTGTCGGAGGCGTTGAAGGACAGTATTTCCCTGAAAATTTAGTTGCAGGAAAAGAAGAAGAATTTCGTTTGGAAAAATTCCGCTGGATTGCGCCCGATAAACGAGTTGTCTTGTTAAAGTAAAGGTTGTAACCCACGAATTCATTCGTGGGAAAGAGAGAGACTTCGTCGTTCAAACCGTTTCAACGGTTTGGAAAGTATTTCTACTCTGCAACTTGGGATTTTCGCTTCTGAAATTTTATTTGCAGAAACTTGATGATGCCGGGAAGAAGGGAAAGAAAAACCACAATCGCAATAACCTTAAACAGGTGTTTATCTATATCGGGGATGAACGAACCCAAAAAATATCCGGTGAGCGTTGTACTCATCACCCAAAAAATCCCGCCAAAAATATTATAGGTCGCAAATTTTTTATACGTCATCTCGGCAACGCCCGCAACAACGGGAGCAAACGTTCGCGCAAAGGGCATAAATCGCGCAAGAACGATGGTAATTCCGCCGTACTTTTCGTAAAACTCTTTTGTCTTCAGGAGATGTTCCTTTTTGAAGAAGCGGGAATCCTCTTTGTGGTAGAGTTTCTGTCCGCTTTTTTTCCCAATAGAATACCCGACTGCATCGCCGATGATCGCTGCGAGGATGAGCGTAATGTTCAGTACAAAAATATCAAAATGACCACGCGCCGCGAATAAACCTGCTGTTACGAGCAGTGAATCACCCGGGAGAAAAAAACCAACGAGTAAACCGGTTTCTGCAAAAATGATAATGATGAGCGCAGTCAAACCGCCCCAACGTATAAGCGCCTCAATGTCGGTGAGGAAGTAAAATAATTCTTTGAGTGTTTCCATAGTATTTTAAAAAAATATAGAGACGTGTTGATGGTACGTCTCTACAAAATTGTGTGGGCCCTGTAGGACTTGAACCTACGACCCGCGGATTATGAGTCCGCTGCTCTAACCAACTGAGCTAAGGGCCCCCCTATGACTTTTGAAAATTGCGGGGAGAATATACGAAGTTCGAAACGGTTGATAAAGAAAAAGGCGATTCCATTTTTTGTCTATGACCCGTAGGGAAATCGCCTTTGAAAAGATAATACGCGAAAAATACTATTTCATCAGCACCATTTTACGGACGGACGAGAACGCATTTCCATCGAGGTCAAATGCCGTCATCCGGTAGAAATAGACGCCGCTTGCGAAGGTGGAGGCATCGAGCGTCGCCTCATTCGTTCCGGCATCGAGCAGTTCATTGCTGAAGAGTGTTTTTATTTCCTGACCGACGACGTTGTACACTTTCAGCGTTACGTATGCATCATCGGGAAGATAGAATTCAATCGTTGTTGCGGGATTGAACGGATTGGGATAATTTTGTTCGAGAGAAATTTCCTCCGGAATATTTTCCTGAGCATCATCAGCGAAAATGTGTTCTTCCTCTTTACTGTTATCGCGGACTAAAAACCAAACATCGCGCAGATTGACCGCCCCTCCAAAGTGAAGCCGTTTATCCGAACCAACAGAATCTCCATTACTCAACGCAATGGTATCACTAAATGCCCCGTTTATCTCATTGAGGAAGTAGCGCACATCTTCTAACACTTGCGCACCGACTCTTGCCGTATCACCGTTCGGAAATTGTCTTGTTTTGTAATAGGTTAGTACGGTATCTATGCTCTTTGCTATATCCGTGAGCGTCATCAAGTCAAATACCATTGAATTACCATATTGTGTCAGCGAACCGAATCCCGACGGCGTTACTCCCGATTGACTTGAAAGAATGTTGAGTTTGAACACCCCAAACGATTGCGCGAGCGGATTTGTGTAAGATTTTATATTCGGCGAAAGTTCTTTTACAAAACGTTTCTTTTTATTCGCTCCCTCTTTTCTCACTGTATCAAACGGCGCGTTGTATGCCGTGTTGGTATCTATAAATGTGTAGAACTTTCCAAAATCTTTACCGCTCTTATAGCGTATCCACCCCAAATTTTTTGCAAGCGCTTTATCCGATTGCGGAATGCCGAGCGTAATACCTTTCTTCTTATCGAAGCGGGCAATAACCGTATCGCGCCAGTTTGCAACATTAGGAAGCGCTGCCGGTTTATTTTTCTTCGGCTTCAACGTTATTGGTTTCGCGGATAAACTTGTATCCACAGTAAAGGTACGATAGGTAGAAGTATCATTGAGAGCAAACACTGCAAGGATTGTATGATTTGCAGTAACGTTGTTAAATGTGTAACTACTCACTGCTCCAACAGAAACGCTATCAACAAGCACATCTACTAAATGAGAACCGATATCCGGCGTAATTGTAAATGTTTTGTTTGAATCATAGTAAACTCCAACGCTTCGATATGGAGAAATACTACCATTACCTTCACCCCCTCTACTTGCTTGAATCAAAAACCCATTGATATTTTTATGAATAGAAACTCGGGGTGAGCTACCATTCGCTAATACAATATCTCCGTACCCATCTCCATTCAAATCGCTAACAAAAACAGATCTTGAAGCTAGATTCTGATAATCAACTTCTGGTTGAAAAGTACCATCGCCATTATTTTTGAAAATAGAAACCTTATTAATAATCCCGGCAATAATATCACCATCACCATCACCATCAATGTCACTTACAAATACTGATCTAACCATTTTATCATTGGATGAATAATCCTCATTAGGTTGAAAAGTACCATCACCATTATTTTTCATAACATAAACCGATTTACCTGCTCCCATAGCGATATCGCCATCAGCATCACCATCAAGATCACTCACAAAAACCGAATAATGTACGTGTTTAGTTGTTGCGAAATAATCCACTTTTTGTTGAAAAGTAGCGTTACCGATGTTCATCAAAATTGAAACGGCATTATTATTGCACGCTACTATAATATCACCATCACCATCTCCATCAAGGTCGTTCACAAAGATGCAAATAGGTTCGCTTCCCGAAGAATAATCCATTTTGTGCTGAAAAGTACCGTCACCATTATTTTTTAGAATAGAAACAGTGTTTGATCCAGAATTTGCAACTGCAATATCACCGTTACCGTTGCCATCAAGATCACTCACAAAAACTGAACGAGGATTGCCTCCCGTTGCATAGTCAACTTTCGTTTGAAATGTAGCATCACCATTGTTTTTTAAAATAGAAACTGTACTTGAATAATAATTTGCAACCACAATATCACCGTCACCGTCGCCATCAAGGTCACTTGCAGAGATTGAATACGGATAATCTCCCGTTCCATAACTCACTTTAGATTGAAATGTACCATCGCCATTATTCTTAAAAATTGAAACTTCCTTTATTGAACCTCCGCTATTATAATTAACAACAACAAGGTCACCGTCGCCATCGCCATCAAGGTCGCTAACAGAAACGGCTTGCACGTAACCGTCAACGGCATATTCGCCATCCGGTACAAACACTCCCGAACTGACTTCCGACATAACTGTGAACTGCGAAATAAACGGAGTAATATTTTCATCGCTCGCATTTTTTATACTGCTTGTTATCTCCACCGTTACCACATCGCCTTTTTTCAATGCCGTATTGGGAGTGAAGGTAACAACAGAATCATCATTGGAGAATGAAAACGTTCCGCGATATCGTCCGCTCGTTCTTCCCGCAACAATAAACGAAGCCGTATCATTAAACGACGATGTGTTCATCGCAGTGTTAAACGTTACTTGAATAGTTGTTGCAGAAGAAACGCCGAGTGCGTTTTGCGGTGGAGAGACACTTACTACTTGAGTAAATGCGTTAATAGATAAGAAAAAAAGAAGGGAGAAGAATGTTGTTGTAAAGTGTTTCATGGTTTTTGTCCTTAAATAAAATGGTGTAAAAAATATTCTATAAATTATCCTCGTAAGAAATTGTTGTTACAATAGTTGTGAAATATTATTTTCACGGCGAAAATTTACGTATTAAATTGGTCAATCCCTAATCCAAATCTGTGTAAATGAGTGAATGGTATGTTTTTGAGTGTGAAACACCGTTTTGGATGAGTGAGCAACATTGGAGGAAGAAAAAATTCGGCATTACTTTTGTCCATTATACCATAATTCGCTATTCTTTTTTGCCACAGATTCACAGATTATTTGACGATGGTGTTCTAAAAATCTGTGCATCTGTGGCGGAATTTTTCTATTGCATTATCCGGGTTTAAGGTTTTCGCAAAGGATATTACCACCCCGCAAAGCATTGAGAAGCGTGATAAAACAAAAAACCCACCCGCTCTACGAGCCATTGGCAATTACGCGAGTGGGTTTTGAGAAACAGAGTTTCAAAAGAATGCTATTTCATCAGCACCATTTTCTTCACTTCAACAAAATTTCTTTCGTTGTTGGAAGCAGCGATGCGATAAAAATACACACCGCTCGATAATTTACTCGCATCAAATTGAACTTCGTGTTGTCCGCTTTCCAATGTTTCGTTGTTGAGTAACGTTGCAACTTCCTGTCCAAGAACATTATTAATTTTCAACGTTACATCGCTGACTGCTGACAGCTGAAAGCTAATTGATGTGCTTGGATTAAATGGATTCGGATAATTCTGCGATAAGTTAAAATATCCGGTGGGGTAAAACGTTTCTCTTACGCGTACGGCAGGTGGATTATATTTTATCGTCATATAATCATAATCGGATACATCGCACTTGCTCATTCCGGTAATATATACTGTACCATCGGAGCCAACCGTTGCAGATGTTGGAATATCATCATTATTGCATATTCCGTCACTATTTACGCTCCAAATCTTCGTCCCTCTATTCGAATTCAATTTTGTAATAAAATAGTTTTTCTTCCCGCTGGCTTCGTGGTTAGAGAGAAACCCGAGAACGTACACCGAAGAATCACTTCCCACGATAACACCACTTGCTCCATCAATTGAATTCGGAAGCGGACCATTGATATTGCTTGTCCATAACGTATCTCCATTCGACCCACGATATTTTATGGTAAAAATATTTTCTTTCTGAATATCTGTCCGAATCGTACCCGTCACATAGACATCATTCGCTTTATCTATGGCAATGCCGACCGACATTTCTACAGTTCCAAAGGTAACGTTATATTGCTTATTCCATAATACCGCGCCGTTACGTGAATATTTTATCGTTCGGTAATCCGGATCCGATGTCCGCGATATACCCGTAACAATAACATTATCACTATCATCAACAACTAAGCCAACAATTTGGTCAATCTGAATATAGAGCGGGATTGTATATCGGCGAGTCCAAACCGTATCTGCAGAATTACCGCTTTGTGAAAGAAGAACAGTATAAAAATCTAAACTGGAGCCATATCCTGCGCTGTAACCGCCAACATAAATTTTATTCGCAGATGCGACTCCAATACAAGTACCAACGTCGCTTCCAACACCGCCATCTACAGTTTTTATCCATCGCGCTGTCGTCAAATTCGTACCACTCGTTGCAGAATCGTACTTGATTACTATGAGGTCAGTAATTCCAGACATTGTTTCAACCGAACCTGTTACATACGCATTTTGATTTTTGTCAACGGCAAGAGCGAGGGCTTCATCGTATCCTGTTTGTCTATAACTGTAATTTCTATCCCAAAGAATCATTCCGGTATTGCCGCTGATTTTCGCGGTATAAACGTTCGCGTGCCGGGAGAGTCCTGAAAAAAACATCCTGCCGCATGCGTAGAGATTT
>JAGXRH010000059.1 GCA_018335975.1 Ignavibacteriales bacterium | reverse complement strand
CTTGATTCCAATCCACGTGTAAAAATGCGTTGAACATTCGCGTCGTCGCTGCAGCTGCTAATGCTTCGTGAACGCGCCCCGGTGTCATTCCGCCTTCGCCTTCGAGCAGATGAACGCGCGGAGAATTTTCACCGAATGTATCGAGCGCGCCCAATGCTAATCCGAGTGTAGCAGGAACACCAACACCGCTCGCACCCGTAGCAATTTTTATAAATGGAATTGCGCACGTTGGATGACCATCGAGCGGTTTTGCTTTGTATTTTTTGAAAAGCGGAGTTTCATTTGTCGGATTTCTTCGGAATCCGAGTAAATCTTCCAAACGGAGTTGACGTTTTTCTTCTGCGAGAAATTTTGCATTCCCCAATCGGACCAGTTCGTTTCGCAAAGCCCACATTGCATAAAGTCCCATCGCTTTATGTCCCGCGGCGTAAGAAATAATGTCTGCTTCCTGCAAATCAGGATTTTTGAAATCGTAATCCATCGTTTGATACAGCAGCATTTCCACCGCGCGTCCCGATGAAATACTTCCGCCGGGATGACCGGATGTTGGAACAAAGTTAAAAAGAATACCGCACAATGTTCGATAAATGACATCAATCTTTTCAAAAAATTGTTCATCATCGTTGGAAAGTTGTTGAGGAAATGTTGGAAGAATTTCTGCGATGTTGTAATATTCACCGCGGCGTTTTGTAAGTTGTAAAGTTGTGTTTAAGTTGTTCATAGAAATTGTAATTGGTTTTATCAGAGAAATAATGAAACACCGATTGTCATTTCATCCCGGGTTTTGGATTCCTGCTTAATGTGTCATAACTCTGGTGACTTAATAAGATACGAGTGCGTAATTTTTACACTCTCGCGCAGCATTGCAGAAACAGAGCAGTATTTTGTTGTCGAAAGTTCAATCGCGCGTTCAATTTCTTTTTTATCAATATCATCGCCGTAAAAAACGTACTCAACGTGAATATCGGTAAACACCTGCGGATGTTCATCGCGCGTATTTCCGTTAAGATTGATTTCAAAACCGGTGATGGGAACTTTTTTCTTTTGCAAAATCGGAAGCACATCCATTGCCGTACATCCGCCAAGCGACATCAAGAGAAGTTCCTTCGGTGATGATGATGCGTTACTTCCACCAAACGTCGGCGAGCCATCCATCATCAGCCAATGGTTCGAGTCGGATTTTGCGGCGAGGGTAATTCCGTGCAATTGTTTAACGAGCGCAGTTTTCTTTGCCATAAATGTTAATTGGGTTTTATAAAATGCGGTAGGAGAAATATTTTTCCGAACATTCTCATCGTTCGTGATTAGTGGAAGCAATTATTTTCCACGCTTCATCACGGGAATAATTTCTGAGCGATGGCGTTTCATTCCGAACGAAGTTCAAAAGAAAGTTCACTGCTTTTACATAAATGTCGCGCGTGAGATGTAAGCGAGATAACAAATGATGAGCAAGCGGGGAGTTGATAGTTTGTAACGGCTCAAAGAGATGTTGAATATCTACCGAAACTTTTTTCTTGATGAGATAGATGAGTGTTCGTTGTTCATGCTGTTGCGCCGCTTCTTTAATCGCTTCTTGATACGCGTGTTCAGTTATCGTGGTTTTTATGTTGTACGTGCATTCATTTGCAAAAGAATGTGAACAAACGCAAGAAAGAGGCCAATCTAAAACGTCTTTGTTTTCTGAGATGACCATGTGATGAAAACGGGGACTTGCATCGTAAAGGATATGTTTGTTCATACCGACGAAAGAATGTGGTTCTACTTCTAAACAAATCGTTGGCAACAGAGAATTTCCTCCCTGTATCAGCATACATTTTCCACTCATCACGGTGGCATTAAAACCGGAAAAAAGTATCAGGTTTCCGATGAGCAGCGCATGGTCGCGGCAACTCCATCCTTGGTCATTTGTTCCGTTACATTCCGATAAATCCATCCAGAGCAAGTGATGGATTTCCTCAAGAAAATCTTTTGAAAGTAAAAATGCTAAAGGATGCTCGTTACAGTTTCCGGTTCCTTGTATGATTGATGTTCCCATTCTCGTGACGGTTTGTCTATAAGTATGTGTTCGTACAAAAATTTTCTCGTTCAATATTTCTACATAGGTGTTTTTCTGAGTGTTCATAAAGCAATCCTTATTCCAACCGATGATGTATAAAAAAAGAGAGAAAGGAAAGATTACAGACTCGTTTTTTTTCTGTTTATTCTCACTTTTGCAAGGAGGTAGTGAAGTGATTTTCATTTTTGAGAGTGTTCTCCAAGATTATGAAGAAATACCCTTTGAAAGAACGGTTACGGCAGTTGGCACACAAATTGACTTTTCAAGTAATTATGAATATTGGAATTTTGAAAGAAGATACTCGTTACGAACGCCGTGTCGCTCTCACTCCTGCGGCGGTTTTATCTCTTGTGGAAAATGAACATTCGGTGTATATCGAACAAAACGCCGGTTTCGCAGCGAGGTTCAAAGATGAGGAATATGAAAAAGTTGGGGCGCGCATTGTTTATACCAGCGATGAAGTTTTCGGGCGTTCCGAGATTCTTCTCAAAATTTCCCCATTGGCTGAAATGGAATGTAGTAAACTTTCCGAAGGTCAAGTTCTGTTTTCGTTCCTTCATCTCGCCATTTCCCGGAATACGATTCTCAAATCCTTATTGGAAAAAGGTATTTGTTCCATCGGATATGAATTGATTGAAGATGAAAAAGGAAACCTTCCCGTGTTGCAAGAGATGAGCGAAATTGCAGGAATGATGTCCATTCAAATTGCTGCGAGATATTTAGAGAGTACAAATAACGGTCGCGGAATTGTTCTCGGCGGAATTACCGGCATTCCTCCTGCAACAGTTGTCGTCTTAGGCGCAGGAACGGTTGGTTCGGCTGCAGTACGTATGGCAATTGGCGCGGGGGCAGAAGTAATCGTGCTGGATAAAGATTTGAATCGCTTACGTATTCTGGAAAACCGATTTAATTATAGGATTACGACGGGCATCGCCAATTACTATAATATCAAGAAAGCGTTGCAGTTTGCCGATGTGGTCGTTGGTGCAGTTTTATTAAAGGGTGAGCGCGCTCCGCATTTGATTACCGAAGACATTGTTAAACAAATGAAAGCAGGCTCTATCATTGTGGATGTTTCAATTGACCAAGGCGGATGTGTTGCAACAAGTCATCCGACAACATTTGAGAATCCAACCTTCATCGTTCACGATGTCATTCACTACTGTGTTCCGAATATTCCCGCAAGTGTTGCCCGCACAGCGACGTACGGTTTGACAAATGCACTCCTTCCCTACGTACTGGAAATTGCAGAAAAAGGAATTGATAGGGCATTGCATGAAAATATCGGACTTTCTCGCGGGCTTTGTACGTTCAATGAATTATGTACAAATGAAGCGATAGCCCGCCGTTTTGATGTACAACACTTTGATATTCATTCTCTCCTGAACAAGGAGAATGTTCTATGAATTGGCTTGCCCGTTACAAATCCAAACTTCGAACACCGGAAGACGCAGTCAAAATAGTTCAATCCGGACAACGTGTTTACGTTCATCCCGGCTGTGCAATGCCCGAAGTGCTGGTCAACGCAATGTGCGACCGGTATCTCGAGTTGGAAGACGTTGAAGTACTCCATCTTCTTACGGTAGGGCAAACAAAATATTCCCTTCCGGAAATGGAAGAACATTTTCGTCATAACGCATTGTTTATTGGGAAGAATGTTCGCAAAGCCGTCAACGATGGGCGCGCAGATTTTACGCCCGTCTTTTTATCAGAGATTCCCGGCTTGTTTTATCGCGGCATTCTTCCCATTGATGTTGCACTTATTCACGTTTCGCCGCCCGATGAACACGGTTTTTGCAGTTTCGGCGTTGGCGTTGAGTGTACAAAACCTGCAACAGAAGTTGCGAAAAAAATTATCGCGCAAGTAAATCCCCAGATGCCGCGAACACTTGGCGATTGCTTCATTCACATAGATAAACTTACGTATTGCGTCGAAGTTGATGTTCCGATTAAAGAACTACCGCAAGTGGATAAAGACACAACAACGGAAGAAACGGAAGTGTATCAAAAGATTGGAAAAAACATCGCGGATGTTATTGAAGACGGTTCAACGCTGCAACTTGGGATAGGCAGTATTCCCGATGCGGTGCTTTCGTATTTAGGAAATAAAAAACATCTCGGATTGCATACGGAAATGTTTTCGGATGGGGTAATAAAATTAGTGGAAGACGGAGTCATTACAAACGAAATGAAAACTCTTCACGCAGGAAAAATAATTTCATCATTCGCATTGGGAACACGACCGCTGTATGATTTTATTGACAATAATCCGATAATTGAATTTCATCCGTCGCACTACACCAACGACCCGTTTATTATTGCCAAGAATGATAAAATGGTTGCAATAAATTCTGCGATTGAAGTTGACATTACGGGGCAAGTTTGCGCTGATTCTATTGGGAAAACATTTTACAGCGGCTTTGGCGGACAAGTGGATTTTATTCGCGGCGCAGCACGCAGCAAAGATGGAAAACCGGTTGTTGCTCTTCCATCAACGGCAAAGAACGGACTGCTTTCACGCATTGTTCCAACATTGACGATGGGAGCGGGAGTTACAACATCACGCGGCGATGTACATTTCGTCGTAACGGAATTCGGTGTCGCGGATTTGTACGGGAAAACAATCCGCCAGCGCGCCAAAGCATTAATTGATATCGCTCATCCGAAATTTCAAGAAGAGTTGGAACGATATGCCGTTGAAAGAAAGTGGCTTGAGATGAACTATGCGTGAAGCGTAAGAAAGAAATAATGGATTCAATCTGAACAGAAACGAGTAAACGCAATTTTGAATTTCGAACAAAAAAATCTAAAATCTAAAATCTAAAACCTAAAATATAAATGTCAGCAGTTCGTGGAACAGTGAAAATTGAAATGGATACGTGTAAAGGATGCGAACTTTGCATCGAAGCGTGTCCGCAGGAAAGTTTAGCGATGTCGAACGGAATCAATGCGCTCGGGTATCATTACGCAGTACTCGTGCAGGATAATTGCACAGGCTGCGTTAATTGCGCTTTGGTTTGTCCAGATGCAGTGATTACGGTGTATCGTTCGAAGAAAAAATCTTCTTCAACAAAAATAAATGAAAGAGAGCCAATCGCCGTAATAAGCAACGTGAAAGGTAATTTCAAAATGACCGTTGAAGATTTACCGGAAAGGATTGAGATATGACGATACAAATATATTTCAACGGCAATGCTGGAAGAACAATTGAAACACAAAATATTTTTTCACCCAAACCAAACAAACAACTATGATAGGTAATAAAAAACTTCTCGAAACACTCAACAATCTACTCGCAGATGAATTGAGCGCAATCAGTCAATATATGGTGCACTCGGAAATGTGCGAAAACTGGGGATATGAAAAACTCCACACCGCTATTGAGAAACAAGCGAAAGAAGAAATGCTTCATGCTGAATGGCTTATCAAACGCATTTTATTCCTTGAGGGTTCGCCGGTAGTTTCAAAACTGTCACCGATGAAAATCGGGAAAAATGTTTTGGAAATTGTGAGCAACGGACAAGGCGCTGAAATGCTCGCGATTGCGGCATATAATGAAGCAATCCATTTGGCGCACGATGTTTCCGACCAATCAACTGCCGATTTACTCACGCAAATTCTGAAGATGGAAGAAGGACACGTAGATTGGGCGGAAGTGCAACAAACGCACATTGAACAAATGGGGATGGAAAATTATTTAGCGAATCAAGTTTAACATCCCGAACAAAGAAAACAACAATGAATACTAACAAGAATATGAGCGAAGTAAAACTGATGAAGGGAAATGAAGCATTAGCCGAAGCGGCAATTCGCGCGGGTTGCAAAGGATATTTTGGCTATCCCATCACACCGCAATCGGAAATTATAGAGTACTTAGCGGAAGTAGGTCGCGAGCGTGGAATGGTGGTAATGCAAGTCGAGAGTGAAGTTGCCGCAATCAATATGGTGTACGGTGCGGCAGGAGCAGGCGCGCGCGCAATGACTTCTTCATCGAGCCCGGGAATTAGTTTGATGCAGGAAGGACTTTCGTACATCGCGTGCGCTGAACTTCCCTGTTTAGTGGTGAACATCAATCGCGGCGGACCGGGACTTGGAACAATTCAACCGTCGCAGGGAGATTATTTTCAAGCAGTGAAAGGCGGTGGACATGGCGATTATCATTTAATTGTTCTCGCGCCGGCAAGTGTTCAGGAAATGGCGGATTTTGTTTTTGATGCGTTTGATTTAGCGGACAAGTACAGAAATCCCGTAATGATTCTTGCTGATGGCGCGCTTGGACAAATGATGGAGAAAGTACAATTCAAAAAATATAATCCGGAAGAACATAAAGTTGATAAACTGTGGGCGACAACAGGAAAAGAAAAATCGCGGGAAAGAAATGTTATTACATCGCTGTTCATTCAACCGGAAAAAATGGAACAAGTCAATCTTCATTTGATGAAAAAATATAAAGAGATTGAAAAGAAAGAAGTGCGGTACGAACTTTTAGAAACAGATGATGCAGAAATACTGCTGGTTGCGTACGGACTTTCCGCGCGCATTTGTCATCGTGCGATGGAACTTGCGCGTGAGCAAGGAGTTCGTGTAGGAATGTTGCGGCCAATAACACTGTATCCGTTTCCGTATAATGCTTTACGTTCATTGCGTGATAATATAAAAGCAGCGTTGGTTGTAGAAATGAACGCAGGACAAATGGTCGAAGATGTTCGTTTGGGAATTGAAGGAAAAGCGCACGTAGAATTTTTCGGAAGAATGGGAGGAATTATTCCTTCGCCCGAAGAAGTGTTTGAAAAAATTATGAAACTCGATGCGCGTCTTTCCAATATGACTTTGAAAGATATAATCACATCGGAAATTCGACATTCACATGTATCATATAGAAGTGTAAGGAAAAAACTATGAATGAAATTCTCACCTCTGCGATGAACACAGCAGAAATACTTGATGGAATGGAATGTGTTTGGGAAAAACCCGAAACACTTGTTGATGTAAAAATGCACTACTGCCCCGGCTGCGGTCACGGTGTTGCGCACAAAGTTTTGATGGAAGTCGTCGAAGAACTTGGCGTTCAAAATGAAACAATTGGCGTTGCGCCGGTTGGTTGCTCTGTATTCGCATACAATTATATGAATGTTGATATGCAGGAAGCAGCGCACGGAAGAGCAGCAGCAGTTGCAACAGGAATAAAACGAATGTTGCCCGATAAATATGTGTACTCGTATCAAGGCGATGGTGATTTAGCGGCGATTGGAACTGCGGAGACAATGCATGCGGCAAATCGCGGAGAAAATATTCTCGTCATTTTTATCAACAACGCAATTTACGGAATGACGGGTGGACAAATGGCGCCAACAACTTTACTTGGAATGAAAACGAGTACAACGCCGTTTGGTCGCGACACGGAATCACAGGGATTTCCGTTTAAGATTACCGATTTAATTGCACAACTTCCCGGAGCGTATTACGTAACGCGGCAAGCAGTTCACACGCCGAATGGTGTACGCAAATTTAAGAAAGCGGTACAAACTGCATTCCAACATCAAAAAGAAAAAAAAGGATACTGCTTGATTGAAGTTGTTTCCAATTGTCCTTCGGGTTGGAAAATGACGCCGGTTGTTTCCAATAAATGGATGGAAGAAAATATGTTTCCCGTTTATCCACTCGGCGATTTGAAACTCAATGGAAAACTCGTGAATGATTGAAAAAGATACAGTGAGATGATGAGATGCTGAGAGAAATTGAGAATTGAAACGAAATCTCAAAATCTCAACTTCTCAAATACTCAAATACTCAAATACTCAAATACTACCATACTACCATACTACCATACTTACTATATGACAAAAGAAATTCTCTTCGCCGGTTTTGGCGGACAAGGCGTTCTCTCGATGGGAATGACGCTTGCATACGCAGGAATGATTGAACAAAAAGAAGTTTCGTGGATGCCTTCCTACGGTCCCGAAATGCGCGGCGGAACTGCAAACTGCATAGTCATTATTTCTGACAAACCGGTGAGTTCACCAATTGTTACCCGTTTTGATGTCGTTGTTGCGCTTAATCAGCCATCAATAGATAAATTTCAAAAAGCGGTAAAGCCCGGTGGAATAATGATGTACGACATTGATAGCGCAATTCATCCGCCAACGCGAACAGATATTTTACTTGTTTCGGTGGAAGCAGATAAACTCGCGTCTCAATTAAAAAACTTAAAAGTTAAAAATATGATTTTACTCGGCGCATTTCTTGGCGTAACGGAAATAGTGGAAATCCCTTCCGTAATAAAAGCGTTGAAACAAGTGTTGCCCGAGCGTTACCATAATATGCTCGACATAAATCAGCAAGCGCTCGAAACGGGAAAAGAAAGTGTTGCGGAAAATACGTTGCTGAACGAAGTGCTGGAATATTAAATGAAACAGTACGGTGTACAATTTTTAAGATGAAAGGCAATCCCTATGACAAATCCCCAAACTCATTGCGACCACAACTGTAAAGGTCACTGCAACGCGCTGGACATTGCGCTGAACCATGAACGACAAGCGATATTGGAATATGCAGCGTTCCGCGACGAATGTAATTATCCCGATGTGCGAGCGATGTTAAATGAACTCATTCTCCGTCAGGAAAAAACGTTGCGCCTGCTGGAAGAAACAAAAGCCGCCCTCCACGCGCGTTTTGAAGTTCTCGACCAGGTACAGGAAAGTTTCGAGCCATAGACTTTCGAAATTCCATTTCGTATAAACGTCATTTACAAAAGGGTATTCATCGTCAGAATTTTTCTCAGGAGGCATTATGAGAACAACAAAGAAAGAACCGAAAACATACTCCACGGAAACAGAACTTATTTACGGAAAAACTGTAAGCAAGAAATGGGATTTCAATCATCACGTTGTACCGCCGATTTCGTCGTCGTCAACGTTCCGGCTTGATTCGGCAAAACGGGGCGCACAGGGATTTGCAGAATTTGCACACCACGCAGAAGGTGTTACCATTGAATCATGCGCGCCGATTTACGTGTACGACCGTCTTGGTGAACCGAACAAAGAAATGCTCGAAGAAAATCTTGCAACTGCCGAACGCGGAGAAATGGCAGTTACGTTTTCAACAGGAATGGCAGCGGTTTCAGCAGCGCTCGGTTCTCTCACGGGAATGGGAGATGAAATTATCGCGCACAATATTATTTACGGTTGCACGTATTCACTGCTCACCAATTGGTATCCGCGTTACAAAATCACTACACAGTTTGTGGATATGAAAGAATTGAGCAGTGTGAAAAAAGCAATCACTCCTCGCACCCGCGTTATCTATTTCGAGTCTCCGGTCAATCCAACGCTTGAACTGATTGACATTTCCGCAATTTCGGAAATAGTGAAAGAAATAAACAAACAGAGAACACCGGAAAGAAAAATATACGTCGTTATTGATAACACCTTTGCAAGTCCGTATTGCCAGCGACCGTTGGAACTTGGTGCGGATTTTGTCCTTGCATCATTGACAAAAGGTATTTGCGGTTTCGGAACGGATATGGGGGGCGTTGTTGTGGGACCGCGGTGGAGTTACGATATCATTATGTTATATCGAAAAGATTTTGGCGGCGCGCTGGCGGCAAAAAGTGCTTGGCCTATTTTGGTGTATGGCTTGCCAAGTCTTCCAACGCGAATGCGGCAGCAAATGTCCACAGCAATGGAAGTCGCAACATTTCTCGAAAATGATTCGCGTATTTCGTACGTGAGTTATCCCGGTTTGAAATCGTTTCCGCAGTATGAACTTGCTCAAAAGCAAATGCGCGATTACGACGGTAACTTTGCGCCGGGAAGCATATTGTTCTTTTCGTTGAAAGGAAAAACACCAAAGATACGCCGCGATAGGGGAGAGAAGGTTATCAACTCTTTAGCGAAGAAGGCATACACCATAACGCTTGCAGTGAGTCTCGGACACATTCGCACGCTCGTTGAACATCCGAGTTCAATGACACACTCGGCAATTCCTCTTGCCGAACAAATTAAAAAAGGAATTGACCCCGGCGGAATTCGCCTTTCCATCGGATTAGAAAAACCGAGAGATATTATCCGCGACCTTTCGGAAGCGTTGAAGATTTTGTAAGCGTCATTTGAGAAAACAAAAAAACGACTCTCCTTCCGAAGAATCGCTTTGAGTACAAGTTTAATACCTTCGTTACTTCATCAATATCATCTTCCGCACTTGCGTAAAGGATTGACCTTCGCCTGTTGCGATGAGCAGATAGAAATACATTCCGCTCGGTAAATTACTCGCATCAAATTCCACCTCGTGTTTCCCTTCATCCATCTCTTCATTGTTTACTAACGTTGCAACTACTTGCCCCAACACATTGTAAATTTTCAACGTTACTGGTAGGGGCGATTCATGAATCGCCCCTACGGGAATTGAAAATAGTATCTTCGTGGTGGGATTAAACGGATTGGGATAGTTTTGGGAGAGAGCGTATTCTGTTGCAAAGTTTTGCTCATCGCTCCCGATACCGGTGGTGATGAGTTTGTATTTTAGTGTAATACTGTATCCGTAATATTCATAGGTATATCCCGTGCTATCTTTAAAGTAAACAGAACCATTATAAGGGATCCAATTACTGTCGCTCCAACTTTCGCTTGAAAATTTTAGCAAATTTCCTTCAGTGTTGTAAGTGTAGAAATGGCGACTGTAATTTACCCATTGTTCGTTCAACCAATCTTCAGACAGCCAAAAAACCAGATACCCATTTATATCGAAAGTAGCAATGGTGCGACTTGAGTTTACCCATTGCCCGTTCGACCATAACTCATACAACGCTGAAGACGGATTACCATATAAGAAGGTCAAGCGCCAGTCATTCACCCATTGCTCGTTCGACCAAATCTCACTGACCGTAGAAAACCAGTTCCCGTTTGCATCAAATGAGTAGGTGATGCGCCAGTTATTCACCCATTGCCCGTTTGACCAATCCTCCTGCAACCGAGAAAGCAAATAGCCGTTTGTATCGTAGATGCATGTTTCGCGCCAGTCGTTCACCCATTGCTCATTCGCCCAATCTTCACGAAACTCGGAAAGTTTCTTCCCGTTAACATTGTAGGTAAAAGTATAACGCCAGTCATTCACCCATTGATTATTTGACCAATCCTCACTCGAAACGGAAAGTCTATTCCCGTTTGTATCGTAAGTGAATGTATTGCGCCAGAAATTTATCCATTGCCCATTCGACAAAGACTCACCAAAACTAAAAATCAAGTTTCCGCTTGCGGAGTACGTATTAGTGTGACGCCAGGAATCTACCAGTTGCCCGTTCGACCAATTCTCAACTACTTCGGAAATTTTATTTCCGTTTATGTCGTAGGTGTAAATGAAGCGTAAGAGATTCTCCCATACTCCGCTCGACCAAATCTCGTACAAATAAGATAGCCTGCACCCATTTACATCGTAAGTGTAAGTTTCGCGGTCGTAATTCTGCCATACTCCATTTAACCATTGCTCTCTCAAATTAACAGTAATTTGTCCATTCCCATTTGATGAATAAATGTGTCTTGTAGTATCATTAGTATTGAGAACAACCGCAGTATCCACAACATACAATTGCGGAGAAGAAGTTAGTCGAATGGTTGGCTTTAATTTGCTACGCGCTTCTGATGTGCGTAGCAAATCGCCATTCTCAATTTCAAAAGGAGAGTTCGGAGAGAGACGCTCCATTTGTGAAGCGTGGTGAGGTGTAATTTGCTCGCGGTGGTGTTTTTGCGCATCTGCTTTTGTTCCGCCGGAAATACAAAAGAGAAGTAAAAAAATGATGGAGTGTTTCATACTATTTTGCCTTTCAATTTATAAAACGTGGGTAAGATATACGAAACATCTTCTGCAATTCCAATAGTTCACAAAATAAATTTTGGGAATGGGGGCGTTTGTAACTTCCTCCCTACTTCTCCTCTCGCCGTAAGAAACAGCAGCCATATTTCCCTTGCCGATATTTCATTCTCACCAAAGAAACCACTTTGAGGAATTGTGTACCTGTAAATTTCAATAAAAACCTACTTTTTACGTTCAAAGGGTTTCCGTGGAGTTCCTACGGGAGTCCGTGGAATGTCTACGGAAACCGGCGGATTTTTAAAATATTACATTTGTTAACCGGAACAGAAAATAATATTCATCGCGGCACGGCGTAGTTCGGAAATGTATCAGCAAACAAAAAATCCTACGCACATTTTCGGTGCGTAGGATTTTGAACTATGCGGGAAGTAAAGCGAAAGAATTTCTCGTGCTACAAATTTATTTCATCAGCACGAGTTTCTTCGTTTCACTGTAACGCAACAAGCCTTGTTGCGTTACATATAACCGATAGAAATACATTCCGCTCGGTAAATTATTTGCATCAAATTCTACTTCGTGCATTCCTTCATCCATTACTTCGTTGTGAATTAATGTTGTGACTTCTTGCCCCAACACATTATATATTTTCAATGATACTTGTAAGGGCAATTCATGAATTGCCCTTACAACGATCTCAAATCGTATTGTCGTTGTTGGATTAAACGGATTGGGATAATTTTGCAAGAGCGAAATACCGCGCGGCTCGTTTGTAAATTGCATTACCGTTTGCTCGTGCAAATGAATTTTTCCATTCGGTTCTGCATATAAAAATCGCGGCGATATATCTTTCAACGCTCAAGAAATTTCTGGCGAGAATATACGGGGGGTGGGAGATAAAAAACAAGTACTTCAGAATAAAATTATTCTCGCGGGAGGAAAACTCAGTGGACATCAATTTGTCAATCCGTCGGAAGACGGAATCCATTTCATTTTCAAATACTTTTAGATTCCCGCTTCCGACAAAGAAGAGGCGGATAAATTCACGGGAAAGACAGTTTATAGAAATTTCCTACAACACCCATAGGGAATGACCTCCACTTCAAAAAACCTGCTTTTTTTCTCAGAGGATAAGTAAAACACTGTTTTCAGCGTTTTTTTAAGGTTTGGCAACTTTCCCCGATGATTGGGGAGCACTCCCCAACCGTCGCGCACCGGTCCCCAACGGCTGTGCACCACTCCCCAACCTCCGGGGAACGCTCCCCAACGGTTGCGCGCCACTCTCCAACCTCCGGGGAACACTCCCCGATGGTTGCGCACCACTCCCCAACGCTTGGTACGCGCTCCCCAACGGTTGCGCACCACTCTCCAACCTCCGGGGAACGCTCACCAACGGTTACGCACAACTTCTCAATCCCCCGGGATATTCACCGATGATTGGTTTCTCTGTTTCTTAAACGCAAAAAAACAAGCGGTTAGGAGAATGGCGATACGATGGTATCTCTATAAACCTTCAAGGTTTTGCGTTATCGAAAATTGCAGGGCGAAAATGTTATTGTCTTCATCTAAATCATAAACCGTGAATGTTTTTCCTCATTTACATCGTCAACGCCATCACACTTTTACACGTATGCAAACGGTTTTCCGCTTCGGGAAATACGCGCGATTGCGGTCCATCAATTACGGCATCGGTAACTTCATAACCTCTATCGGCGGGCAAACAGTGCATATAGATTGCCTCTTTGTGCGCGAGTTTCATTTTCTTTTCGTCGCAAATCCAGTGTTTATATTTCTTGGAAATCTCCAGCGCTTGATTCGGATTGTGAAACAACGATTCAATACCCCACGATTTCGGATAGACAATATCTGCATCTTTAAACGCGTCATTCATATTATCCACGACCTCAAACTTTGTTCCGTTCTCTTTCGCAATTTTTTTCGCGTACTCCATTTCGCTTTTCATCAACGTGTATTCCGGCGGATGCGCGAGAACAACATCAAGTCCGAAACGCGGCATCAGTGTAATCAATCCTTGCGGCACAGACATTGGTTTTGCGTAACTCGGAGCGTACGCCCACGAAACAGCGATTTTTTTCCCGCGTAAATTTTTTCCAAACTCTTCGCGAATCGTCATCAAATCCGCAAGCGTTTGAAACGGATGGTCAATATCGCATTGCATATTGAGAACGGGAACATTTGCATCTTTCGCAACGGCGCGCATATAAGAATTTCCTTCTCCCGGAACTAAATCATGACGAATTGCAATCGCGTGACCGTAACTCGAAAGAATGATTCCCATATCTCTCGGCGATTCTCCGTGCGCAACTTGTGATGTTTCTGCGGCAATAAAATGCGCGTGCGCTCCCAGTTGTGTTGCTCCCGCTTCAAACGAGTTGCGCGTGCGTGTGGATTTATCGAAGAAAAAAAGAAACGCAGTTTTATCGGGAAGATAGCGATGCGGTTTTCCTTTCTTGAAAAGTTTTTTCAAATCGCTCGCCGTGTTCAGTGCAAGTTCGATTTCTTTTGTTGTCCAATCTTTCGTTTCAATGTAATCTTTTCCCCGAACGATGTTGGGGAGTTTTTTTAGTGTTGGCATAATGAAGTTTGATTTTTGTTGATAATAAAATAAGTTGAAAACTAGTAAGAAGATATTTACCGCGGATTTTCACGAATGCTTCGCCGGTTTCCGCAGATTTAATTCGTGCATATTCGTGTTTTATCCGCGCAATCCGTGGTTAACTATTTCTTTCCCAAATATGCAAGCGGAGGTAATTACGAGGTATAATCGGTAATGGTTTTAATCTAAACAAAGGAGAGAAGGTAATTCGTCGGGAAAGAAGAATCGCATACGAAGGGTAAATGGAGGGCTGCTTTTACCACTGGGTTCGAGGCTGTGTTCGTTACCCCTTCTTTTTTCGTTTGATACGAAAATGTTTATCAATAAATGCCTGCTGGATTTTTTTTACAGCATCGGGCAGGTAGTAGGTCTCGTTACAGTACTCGCATTGTTCGCACGGCACTTCATCCACCACGAGACTATACTTTTCGTTTTCGTACGAATATTGTACGGTTGTTTGCCGGAATGAATTATTTCCACAAAATGTACACGGTTTATCCATCACATACCTTCCTGCATTGCAATAGTTTTATTTAATAAAAAATTCGGGAACAATTTACGATTTCGGAAGTAGAATTCAAACAATTACAACAGATATTTGTTTTACAAATTTCCCATTCCAAGGCAGAATTTTATTTCGGCAATCCTTTCTTTGCAACGTTTTCCATTACGTCGCAAAATCTATCGAGTTCTTTGAGTGTAGTGTACACGTTCGGCGTAATGCGCATTCCCTTAAATTCATCGTGATTAATTGTCGTCGTGTAAATTTTGTGCGTTCCCATTAAGTAGCCGTACAGGGCTGCAATATCTACACCAACAATTTCCACATTTGCAACGCCGCACGATTGATTTGCATCGAACGAAGTGTGGAAGCGAACATTCGGTAAACCTTTCAATTTGTTCATCCAATAACGCGAGAGATAACGGAGTCGCTCTTCTTTTCGTTTTGCGCCAATCCCGTTGTGAAATAATATCGCTTCACCGATTGCAAGTTTTGGTGCGGCAGAATGTGTTCCGATTTCTTCGTACTTGCGAATATCTTTTGCCTGTGTTTTTTCCGTTGCCATTAACGACCAGATTTTTTCAATCTTTTCTTTCTTCACATACAAAAGCCCTGTTCCCTTTGGCGCATACATCCATTTGTGCAAACTCGTTCCATAATAATCGCAATTCAAATCTTTTTGTTTGAAATCGAAATGCGCAAACGAATGCGCTCCATCAACAATAACTTCGATGCCTTTGGATTTCGCATAATCGCAAACTTTTTTCACCGGTAAAATTTGTCCGGTAATATTGATAACGTGCGACATCAAAATCACTTTTGTTCGGCTTGTAATTCCATCAATAAATTTCTGTGCGATATCATCAATATTTTTCGGCGCAATTGGAACTTTAATGAGTTTCAGGGAAATATTTTCTCGGAGCTCCCGTTGTCGAAGCGTTGTCAACATTCTTGGATAATCTTGCGTTGTTGTGAGAATTTCATCGCCTGATTTCAAATCCATTCCCATTAATAAAATTTCCAGCGATTCCGATGCGTTGCGTGTGATGGCAATTTCTTCTCTGTCAACACCAAACACATCTGCGAGTCCTGTGCGGATTGTTTCGCACTGCGGTTCCATAATTTGCCACATTGTGTATGCAGTGCAATCTTCCTGTTCCCAAATGTATCGTATCAACGCTTCGGTAACAATTTTTGGCGAAGGAGAAACGCCGCCATTGTTTAAGTTGGTAATTCCGCGCGTAACAGAAAATGCTTGTTGAATTTCAAACCAAAAATCTTCGTCCATTGCAGTTTCTTCAGGAGAAAGATGTTCAACAGATTTTGTAGCGGCGTTCAGTTGTTCGAGAAGTGAAGATACGGAGGCAACGGAAAGCGCAGCAAGTCCGATTCCTTTTCCAAGGTTAGAAAGAAATTTGCGGCGTGTGAGTTCGGTTTCGGTGAGAGAAGGAAGTTGAGGCATAATTTTTTTGAGTTAGATTATTTTTAAAGTTTTTCCCATTCGCCTTTTTCAATTCCAGCTTGGCGTAAAATACGTTTAAGAAGCTCTCGACCTATATCACACCGATGAACGTTAGGAATGGTAATTGAAATATTTTCTTTCAACATAAATGGATGTTTTCCGCCTGAATGAGGTCCGTCAAAGCCGAGTTGCTTTAAATAATAAATCAAATCTTTCCTGCTAATAGAACCGAAGCGTGGCATTACGCAACTTCTTTTATTCTCAGTTCGTTTCCATCAACAATCGGTAACGATAAATTTCTCGCAATGCGAAAAAAAATCCATTCTTCTAAAACTTCCTCTAATTCTTCTCTACATTGTTCAAGGGTTTTGGCATTTGCATATACTCCTTGAAAACTTGGAATCTCTCCGTAAAATGTTCCGTCGTCGGAAAGAATTTCATACTTTGCATTACTCATTGAAGAGCGAATATAATTACTGAGCATCGTTGTGTTTCAATTTGAAATTTTTAACGGCAAAAAGATAGGAATTTCATTCTAATTCTCAAATCGGGTGTTGACTACATTATTGTAAATAGAGCCAAATGAATAAGAAAGCCCAACGGAGGAAAAATAGTTGTAACTGGTGGCAAGTTGCTTTCGTCGTAGCAAAACATCTTCCGCAGAGACATTCCCTTTGCGAAGAGATAATTGGTCGTTGATTTTCGCGTATCGCCCGTACAGGCGGAAGGAAAGTCCTTCAATAATGCGGATAGAAAGTTCAGTGTAAACCTCGATGCGCCTTTTTTTAAAATCATGGAAATAATTTGATGCTTCAACCGATGCTTCTGTTGAACCCCACGGCTGTTTCAGCAATAACGAAATAGAAAACAATTGACGGAGACGCGTTTCTTTCATTCTGTCGTCGAGGGTAAGTTCATCGTATCGAAAATGAGAGAGCTTCGCTCGATACTGAAAACGGAGTTGACGCCTCGTTGATTCCGAATAAGGAAAAAGATTATATTCAACCCCGGATGTCAGTGAAAGTGTAAATTTGTTATTTGAAAAGGACGATGAACTCGCATCTGCAGAGCTCCCTGCTGACCAATTTTCATCTAAACTTTTTACAAGAAAGCTTGAAAATCCTTGCCCGCGTTGAATCGTTGTTTCATTCACGCTTCCATAATTCGAATGACTCTGATTGTAATTGGAATAGAACGAACTTCCCATTTTCCACTCTTCGGTTGTTCTATTTGCAGAGAAACCACCGCTAAGCCACAGTTCGTCACTCGATGATTCTCCATTCAAATAAGTGTTAGCATCGATATTGAACACCCAATAATCCCAATCGTCTTTCACTTTTTCTTGTTTCGATTCTCCTGAATAAGAAACGGAAAGTTTATCTCTCAACGGGGTTTTCAAAACATACGGAACGAATCCCACTTTCAACACTCTTGTCATTGCTTCACGCCGTTCATCCGAGGTTGCGGATAGTTGTGTTGTGAAGGAAAGCGTGTCGTTCATTCCTTCAAATTTATTTTTCCCGATGAATGTCAGCGTGTTTTCTCTTCCGCCGCTTCCCGTTTCCTGCGTCGTAACGAGAAGATGCACTTGCGCTTGTTCGGGATCGCGGACAAAATTCACGAATGGAATTTCTTTCTTAATATAATCTTCATCGCAGTAATCGCAATCGAGGAAAATATTCGGCGCGGCTTTTTGAAGTTCGGTGAGTGTATCAATTTGTTGGGCGGAAGAAATGTTCGGCCAACAAACAATCAGCAAAATTAATGGAAAAAAATAATGGCGATATATACTATTCATAAATTGGGTTCCTTGGTTTGTAAAATAAAAAAAGGAAAACAGTTTTTTGGTTTTAAAATCTGTTTTCCTCTTCAATAAAAATTTGAAAATTGTTTTCTACTTTTATTTCAAGGGCAACGAACGCACACGAAAAGAAGTATCATTCACAGAAATAATTGCCCCACGTTCCAAATTTTCTGAGCATTGGTCAAGAATTTCTTCCAATCGTTTATTAACATTTTCAGAGCGTTCATCACTCAATCGAAAAAGAATGACACTTGGAAGTTGAAGTTTACTTATTGCTACGATATATCCAAAATCTAAATCCATTGTGAGTATGATACGCTCTTCCTTTTTAGCATTTAGAAATATTTCTTCATCGGGTAAGCGTTGGAGATTTTCTTCTCGCAAATGCATCGCATCGAAATTTCGCTCTCGCAACCAACGAACAGTGAACAAAGAAATTCCCATATCCGCAAGGAATTTCAAGCAGCGTTCTCCAATATTCTCGGAAAAACTTTTTCACTCGCTAACCACGAAGCATACTCTAATGATTGCTGAATATCTTCAATCTGTAGGTCGGGATATTCGATTATGATTTCCGATGGTTGTTTTCCGTGAGCAACTAAATTGACAAGCAACGAAACTGGAATTCTCATTCCACGAATACACGCTTGTCCAGCCATTATATTTGAATCGAATGTAATACGGTCAAATCCTAACATAAAAAATTTCCTTTCTAATTCTTCTCCGGCACAAACTTTTCCACTTCTTCCAAAATAGTTGAAACAATTTCATCTTCACGAACTTTTTTTATTACTTCGCCTTTGCGATAGAGAATTGCAACGCCTTTTCCCGCCGCGATTCCGATATCCGCTTCACTCGCTTCGCCGGGACCATTAACAACACAACCGAGAACGGCAATCTTAATCGGTTTTTTTATTCCTTCTAACTTTTCTTCGAGTTGCGCCATTATGCCGAACAAATCCACTTCCAATCTTCCGCATGTTGGACAAGCGATGAGTTCGATGTTACGCGAAGCAAGTCCGAGTGAGCGCAAAATTTCTTTTCCCACTTCAATTTCTTTTACCGGTTCATCGGTAAGTGAAACACGAATCGTATCACCAATTCCTTCTGCAAGCAACGTTCCGATGCCCACTGCAGATTTTATTGTTCCTATTTTTGTCGTTCCCGCTTCTGTTACGCCGAGATGAAGCGGAATATCGGTTCGCTGCGCAACGAGACGATACGCTTCAATCATCAATCGCACGTCAGTGGATTTTACGGAAATGATGATGTCGTGAAAATTATTTTCTTCGCAAATTCCAACGTGACGCATTGCGCTTTCAAACAACGCTTCCGCAGTGGGATAACCGTGCTTCTCCAAAATATCTTCTTCGAGCGAACCGGAGTTTACGCCAATGCGAATCGGGATATGTTTCGCTTTCGCCGCATCCAACACTTGTTTGATTCTGTCTTTGCTTCCAATGTTTCCGGGATTGAGTCGCACTTTCGCAACATTCGCTTCAATAGATTTCAAAGCAAAAATATGATTGAAATGAATATCCGCAACAATCGGAATCGGCGAGCGTTTTACGATTTCTGCCATTGCTTCTGCGGCTTCTTTATCGTTCACCGTTACGCGGACAATATCGCAACCGGCATCGGCGGCATCGCAAATTTGTTTTACCGTTGCATCAACATCGCTTGTTTTTGTTTTCGTCATTGTTTGTACGGAAATCGGATGATTGCCGCCAACCAAAATTCCGCCAACATTGACGATGCGTGTTTTTCTGCGAACGCCAACTTTGTACGTTTGATGTACGCCGTTGCCGTTTGATTTTATTTCCGGTTGTTGAAAATTATTGAGAACAGGAAGTTCGAGCATTAAAGATTTTAGGTATTAGGTTTTAGGTTTGCAAAATAATTTATGATGCAATTTTATATATAACCGGCTGATAACGAGGAAGAGGAATTGGTTTCTTAGTTTTCTTTGCTACTTTCAGCCACTCTTCTTTCGCAATGAGTACTTCTTTCATCGCTTCTTCGGGCGATTTTCCAAAAGCGGAACAAAATTGTAAATCGGGAATATCGGCGATATATCCTTCATCTTCTTCGCAAAAAAAAAATGTTGATGTGATAATCTTTCATAAGCAAATATAGGTTAAAGGTTTGAGGTTCGTGATGGAAGTAAGTTTACTCCAACTGCAAACCTCGAACCATTTTAATTTAACTTCTTACTTGCTTCAAAAAGAATTTTCTTTTCGTCGTCGGTCAATTTCTCGTAACCGCTTTTAGAAATTTTATCAAGAATTTCGTCTATGCGTTCCTGGTCAACATCGTTTTCGTTTTGAAAATAACGCTCTTCTTTCTCCACTTCGTACCGCGCATACCCGCTCTCTTCATTATATCCGTTGGGCTTCCGCGAGGCGAAGGAATCGGTAATGCGTTGGAAAATATTCGTTCCGGAAAATCCTCCTGCATCGACCATCAAAAAAAGAATCCCGACCGCTGCGCCGCCAAGATGAGCAAAATGTGCAACGCCATCCTGAGTGCCGGTAACTCCGGAGTACAGTTCGATTGCCATATAAATTCCCACAAAAAATTTTGCAGGCATCGGGATAAACCACATAAACACAATATCGTCCGGGAACATCAATCCGAACGCAAGAAGAATGCCATACACAGCGCCGCTTGCCCCAACCGTGGGACCAACTTCGGTAAATAACGGTGCGATGAATAAGTTGCACAATCCTGCCCCGACTCCGCACACCATATAGAAATAGAGAAATTTTTTCGACCCCATTTCATTTTCTAATTTCATCCCAAACATCCACAGCGCAAACATATTGAAAAAAATATGCGTGAATCCCCCGTGCATAAACATATACGTAAACAACTGCCACACCTGAAAATCTTCACCGAGCGGGAAGAGATACAACAGTTTGGCAAGAACGAGCCGGAGAGGGATTTCCCCGATGGTAAATCCCTGCAAAAAACTTGCAAGGAAAAATACTGCAACATTGGTGAGAAGCAACCACTTGATGACGGGGGGAAAAAACTGAAATCCGCCAAAGAAACTGGGACGATAATAGTTATAGCCGCTGGAACGGCGAGACCAAGACATTAATAATTTTCGATTTTAGATTTTAGAATTACAAGTGCGGGACAAGAAAATAATGTGAATTACAAACACAAAAGTCCGTTGAACGAAATAAATTTCGGTGAAAAAATACTGAAAAAATCATTCAATATTTTATGAAACGGATTATTTTCTGTCGAGCACCTCACGTGCTTTTTGTAAAAGGTCGTCCGCGTGGTAGGGTTTCTGAACAAATTCTTTCGCCCCCGCTTTGAATAATTCCGATTTCAAATGAGGGTCAAGAAATCCGCTGGCAAGAATGACTTTTATATTTGGGTTGCGTTGACGCATTTTCAGGAATGCTTCTGCGCCGCTGAGTTTGGGTAAACCCATATCGGTAATAACGAGGTCAATTTCATTCTGGTGTTTATCGAATGTTGCAATTGCCTCTAATCCATCTGCGGCGGTGATGACGCGGTAATGATGTTCTTCGAATAAAGATTTTACAAAATCCCGCAACATCTCTTCGTCTTCTACGATAAGGAGCGTTTCGGTGCCGGTGAGTGATGTTGAAAGTTCAGCACTTTCAAGAGGGGGTTCTTCAGTGCGGAGTTGCAACGGGAAGTACATATAAAATGATGTTCCTTTTCCCGGTTCACTTTCCACATCAATAAATCCGTTATGGTTTTTTATTATGCCATACACAACAGATAATCCAAGCCCGGTTCCTTTTCCCGGTCCTTTTGTTGTAAAGAAGGGTTCAAAGATTCTGTTTTTTGTCGCTTCATCCATTCCCATTCCGGTATCGGCAACGGTGATGCGAACATATTCGTTTTCTGTTGCTTCAATGAAGCGACGGCGAAGAGCATCTCCGGAAACAATTTTGGAACCGATAGTTATGGAACCGCCCGTTGGCATTGCGTCGCGGGCATTCACACATAAATTTAAAAGCGTTTGGTGGATTTGGTTGGAATCCGCAATAATTGTGGGAATGTGCCTATCTAAATCTATCCGCAGTTCCGTGGTCTTCGGGAGGGTTTCAGAAAGAAGTTTCTGGACTTCCTCTATAACTGCATTGACATTTGTTGAATCGAGGCGCACGTCTGATTTTCGCGCAAAGGTAAGCATCTGTTTTACCAATCCTGCCGCGCGTTGAATAGCATTGGATATTGCATCAACATCCTTCGAAAATTTATCCGGCATTTCCCGGTGTCGTTCAAGCAGCGATGTATAGCCAAGAATAATACCGAGGATGTTATTGAAATCATGGGCGATTCCGCCGGCAAGTGTTCCGATGCTTTCTAACCGTTGTGAGCGGAGCAGTTGCGCCTCAAGGAGTTTTCGTTCGGTGATGTCGTTGTTGACGATGAGAATTGATTGCGGTAAGCCATTTTCGTCGCGAACCAACGTCCAGTGGCTTTCAACATCCACTGTTTTTCCACTTTTCGTTTTTTGATGAAGTTCCCCTTGCCATTCGCCATTTGTAATGACAGTTGTTTTGGCAATTTCCCGTCCGGATGGAACTTCGGAGTAGGCGAAGGAAAGAACATTTTTCCCAAGCACTTCTTCTTTGCTCCAGCCATACAGCGATTCTGCACCTTTGTTCCAAAACAGAATGATGTCGTTTAAATCTATGACGATGATTGCATCCTGCGCAATATCGAGAAGCGCTGCCTGTTGTTTTATTTTTTCTTCGATGAGTTTCTTCTCCGTGATATCGCGCAAAATGCCCCGATAAGCAATAATGTCATTTTTCTCGTTCTTCACAGCAGTTGAGGTTTCGAGAATGGTACGAAGTTCTCCGTTTTTTCGTTTGATGGTAAATTCCACATCTCTCAGATATCCCTCTTTCTCCAATCGCGCATTCAATTTTCCTCTGTCGGAGGAATTCAGATACAAATCACGAGCAATATCCACTTGGAGAAGTTCTTCTTTTGAAGGATAACCGAAAAGTTCTAATCCCATCGGGTTGACATCAAGGAGTTTTCCTTCAGGGGTACTGATATAAATAGTATCTTTCGATTCTTCAAAAAGTGTGCGGTATTTTAGTTCAGATTCACCGAGAATTTTTTCGGAATGAAGTCGTTCGGAAATATCTTTTTCAGACGAAACAAAGTGGGTTATGTTTCCGTTTTTATCCTTGAGCGGGGTTATCGTTTTCTCGGCATAGTACAGTTCTCCATTCTTTTTCTTGTTCGTAAATACGGCATTGAAATTATTTCCGGCGAGAATGGTTGACCATAACTTCTCATAAAATTTGTCGTCGAGAAGACCTGATTTAAGAATACGCGGTGTTTTACCAAGAATTTCATTTCTCGTAAATCCTGTAAATCGTTCAAATGCAGGGTTGATATATTCAATAATTCCTTCTTTGTTGGTAATAAGGATATTATCCGCAGTTTGTTCAATGGCGCTGGAAAGTTTAAGGAACACTTCTTCGGATTTTTTTATATCGGTGATATCCTGAGCAATGCCGAGGATTTGTTTTGGTAATCCATCATTGGTGCGTATAAAAATGGCTTTTCGGTCGGAGAACCATCGCCATTCCCCTTTTTTATTTTTTATCCGGTATTCGCTGTGGAAAATTTTTTCTTCTTTTGTTTTCTGAATTTCCTGAATTTCATTTACCATTTGCGGCACGTCATCAGGGTGGAAGAATGCTGTGAAGAAATTTGTTCCGGCTGATTCGATTTCTTCGCGAGTATATCCAAGCAAAGCGTATGTACTTTCATTTCTCCAAATACTTCTTTGTTCAAAGAGGTCGAAAATATAGAGAACATCAGGAGTTGTTGCGACGATTCGTTCATTAAAATGTTGCGCTGAACGGAGGAGTTCTTCGGCGCGTTTACGCTCAGTGATATCGAACATATATCCCGTGAATTGAAGGAGATATCCTTCTGCGTTAAATGTAGGATACACGTTTTCGATGACGGTGATTCTTGTTCCATCTCTTCGTGCAAGTGTGAGTTCATAATTTTTTACACTCCCTTCCGATTTCAACGTTGCAATTAATTTCTCGCGCGTTGCCGTCTCCGGGTATAACGATGCGGCGTTGATTTGTTGGAGTTCTTCGATACTCCCAAAGCCCAGCATTTGGAGAAACGTATTGTTGCAAAGAAGTATTTTTCCTTCGGGGGTGGAAATATAATTTCCCGTAATTGCATTTTCGAAAAGGTTTTTGTACCGCCCTTCGCTTTCCTGAAGTTGAGCCACCATCTGCTTTTGCTCCGTAACGTCGTACGTGCTGACCATTATTGCATTATACCCTCCATAAAGTATCGTACTCGATACAACATCCAACCAACGTTCGTCGCCATTTTTTCGGATAATTTTTACCGAATACTGCGATGGTACTTCATCACCTCGTTGCCGCAAGAGTCCTCGATGTTTTACCATTTCCTGAAATTCGGGATGCATAATTTCCCAAAACGGTTTCTCGTAAAGTTCTGCCGCGGAATAGCCGGTAATAATTTCGTGCGCAGGATTAACGTATAAAACTTTTGTTCCCTGAATAATGAGAACGCCAATCGTTGTATTTTCTGCGAGCGAGCGGAATTTTTCTTCATTTTCTTTCAGCGATTGTAATGTACGTGCTCGTTCCGAAATGTCCTCGGCAATACCGACGGTAGCAATGATTATTCCTTCAGCATTTCGTACGGTGGAGGTGCTCAGTGAAATGAGAAATTCCTCCCCGCCTTTAGTTACGTTGTGCATTTCTCCTTTCCATTCATTTGCTGCTTTTGTTTGTTCGAGGATCTCCTCTTGAACGGACGTTCGTTTCGATGGGGGAAGTAGGATGCTCGTATGTTTTCCGAGGATTTCGTCTTTTGAATAACCATACCGACGCAAAAACGCATCATTGACATAGATGAATTCATTTTTCAAATTCGTGATACAGGCGAGTTCGTTGATGCTCTCCATCGTTTGCGCGAGTAACTGAATTTCCTCTTCTGCTCTTCGACGCGGCGTAATATCACGGGAAACGACAACGACCTTCTCCGTTTTTCCTTTCTCGTTTTTTATTACACTTCCCTGTGATTCTATGAAGTGAATAGAACCATCCTTTCCAATGAAGCGATATTCTCCCTTTTGTCCGATTCCGGTTTTCACTGTTTCCTGAAAAATTTGTTTTATTTTTTCTTTGTCCTCCGGATGAATTTCGCGGAACGACGATGTTCCTTTCAGTTTGCTCGGATCCCCCAGAACGCTTTCATACGCGGGATTATTGTAAATGCGATTTCCTTTGGTGTCGAGCACCGCAATAAAATCATTTCCTGTTTCCGTAATCAAACGAAAAAGTTCATCGCGTTCACGAAGCGATTGCATTGCTGAAATCGCCTGTTCTTTTTTCTGACGCTCGGTGATATATTTTTTCAGCAGAGCGGGAAGAGTGCGAATTTCCGATTCAAGGATGAAATCATCTGCTCCCGCGTGCAAACATTTTTTTGTGTCCGATGAATTATCCGAAGAAGAGATAATGATGAAGGAGGGGGGAATTTTTTCTGTACTCTGGATTGGTAAAAAATCAAGAGCAGTGATTCGCCCGATTTTATACGAGGAAACTATTGCCACCGGATTGAACGAACGGACGAGCCGTGCAAATTCAGTCTTGGTCGAACACTTCTGAATCGTGAACGAGACGGATGATTGGAGTAATACCTTCTCTATTTCTTTTTGGATAACCGCATTACTCTGTACGAGAAGGATTTTATGGGAGTCTTGTTTTTTTTTCGCCATCACAATTTTTTCTTAAAAGTTTTAAGGCAAGTTTTTTTATTTTTCCGTCAACGCCGCTATGCCCGGAAGAATTTTTCCTTCCAAATATTCTAACGAAGCGCCGCCGCCTGTGGAAACGTGGGTTACTTCTTTTTCCAATCCTGCTTTTGCAATTGCCGAAGCAGAATCGCCGCCGCCGATAATCGTTACCGCGCCATTCTTCGTTGCTTGCGCGAGCGCTTTTGCAACTTCCATTGTTCCTTTCGCAAATCGTTCCATTTCAAAAACGCCCATCGGTCCGTTCCACACAATTGTTTTTGCAGAAAGAATTTCTTTCGAGAATGTTTTTATGGATTCGTCGCCAATATCGAGACCGAGCCAATCATTTTCTATTGCAGAAATTGAAACGGTTTTTGCATTTGCATTCGCATCGAACTTATCTGCAATAACCACGTCCGTTGGCAAAAGCAGTTGTACGTTTTTCTCTTTCGCTTTTGTGAGAATGGATTTTGCAAGTTCAAGTTTATCATCTTCAACAAGTGATTTGCCGATGTTCAATCCTTGCGCTTTGTAAAAGGTAAAAATCATTGCGCCGCCAACGAGAATGCAATCTACTTTGCCGAGCAAATTTTCAAGCACATCAATTTTACCGGAAATTTTTGCTCCGCCGAGAATTGCAATGAACGGACGTTTCGGGTTTGCTGTTGCATCGCCGAGATATTTCAACTCTTTTTCAATTAAATATCCCGCAACGCATGGAGAAAGAAAATGCGTAACCCCTTCTGTTGATGCGTGTGCGCGATGTGCTGTTCCGAAAGCGTCGTTCACAAAAACCTCGCCGAGCGATGCAAGTTTTTTCGCAAACTCCATATCGTTCTTCTCTTCTTCTTTATAGAAGCGGAGATTTTCCAACAGTAAACATTCGCCGCTTTTTAAATTCATCGCCGCGTTTGTTACTTCGTCGCCAATGCAATCGTTGATGAATGTAATTTCTTTTCCAAGAAGTTGTGAAAGTTTTGTTGCAACCGGTTTGAGTGAAAGTTCGGGAGTTTTTCCTTTTGGTCTTCCGAGATGTGAACAGAGAATAAGTTTTCCTCCATCACGTAAAATTTTTTTGATGGAAGGAAGTGATTCGCGGATGCGGGTATCGTCCTCGATGTTTTGTTCTTTATCAAGCGGAACGTTGAAATCCACGCGCATCAAAACGCGCTTGTTAGAAAGCGATGTATCGTTGAGTGTAAGTTTTGACATAGAATTGCCTCCTGATTAAAATTGTATAGCAAGATATTATGCGTACTATTTTCGCGGGCAAAACATACAGAAAATTTTTGAGGACAAAAACTAATAATCTGAAGTAAAAGGAAACTGTGTTGAAAAAAATAAACTGTATTTTTTGTAACTTCTCGCCGAATTTCATCAACAATAAACAGGATTATTTTATGAACATTCTCGTCCTCAACTGCGGATCATCGTCCGTAAAATTTCAAATCATCGAAACGGATTTAGATTTAATCGAAAAAAATTTCGACAAACGACTTGCAAGCGGAATTATCGAACGTGTTGGAAGTCAATCGCTTATTACGCTTCAAGCGGATGGAAAACAAAAACTCAAACAAGCAACAGCGTTACGCGACCATCGTGCGGCGATTGATTACATCTTGCGCTGGATAATTTCTCCGAACGCAAACATCGCGAACATTATTTCACTTGCGGATATTCACGCTGTTGGTCATCGCGTTGTGCACGGAGCAGAGAAATTCACCAAATCCGTTCTCATTGATGATGAGGTGATTGAAGGAATTGAAGACTGCATCGAACTTGCCCCGTTGCACAATCCCGCAAACGTAAAGGGAATCAATGTGGCTCGTGAACTTCTTGGAACGGGAATTCCACAAGTTGCCGTGTTCGATACGGCGTTTCATTCCACGATGCCGGAAACAAGTTACCTCTACGCTCTTCCGTATCAATTGTATCGCCGGTATAAAATTCGCCGTTACGGATTTCACGGAACGTCGCATCGCTACGTTGCATATCGCTATCGCCAACTTTTAAAAATTGAACGCGAGCAAACAAACATCATCACAATTCACCTCGGCAACGGATGTTCTGCGTGCGCAATTAAAAATGGAAATTCCGTTGATACATCAATGGGAATGACACCGCTCGAAGGTTTGGTGATGGGAACGCGCAGCGGAGATATTGACCCTTCCATTTCGTATTTCATTCACCACAAAGAAGGATTGTCGTTTGATGAGTTGGGTGTGATGTTCAATAAACAAAGCGGACTGCTCGGTGTTTCCGGTTTAACAAACGATATGCGCGAACTTATTGATGAAGAAACAGAACATCAAGATAGACGCGCAACGCTTGCCATTGATATGTTTTGTCTGCGCGTGAAAAAATATATCGGAGCGTATCTTGCAGAACTTGGAGGAAGTGATGCAATCGTTTTTACCGGAGGAATCGGAGAGAACAGCGCCATCATTCGCGAAAGGATTTGCAACGGATTGGAATTTTTTGGTCTGACAATTGATAAAAACAGAAACGGAGAAATGTTTGGCGGAAAAGAAGGAGAAATTTCTGTTGCAAATTCAAAGTTAAAAGCGTTTGTCATTCCAACAAACGAAGAACTTCTCATCGCGCGTGATACAGTACGAACCGTGAAGAATGTTCCGAGAAGGTGGTGAGAAAATCAGTGTTTCCAAACACTTTGAACAACTTCTCCCATTATCACCAATAGATTATTCCATTCGCTTTCCGAGTGATTTCTCATAACTCGCTGGTGGATTTTTTGTCTAAGAGACCGATACAGTTACCTTTTATTTTGAGGCAATACGAGAGAATCTGTAAGGCGATTGCGTTACCTATAGAACATTACTTTGAATTTTCCCTCTCTTTTTTCCTATCTTAATCGCACATTTTTTCAGATTTTTTTTTTCCAAAGTAGGGTCTGCCAATGAAATCGGTATTAACATCACTCGTCTTCACACTCTTGTTTCTCACACTTTCTTTTTCTCAGCAAGAAAAATTTTCCCGCGTCAAAATTTTTGTTCCCGATAAACAAACGCTCAATACTATTTGGTCAACGGGAATTGACTATGAAGGTGTTTCGGGAAAACTTGGCGGGGCAATGGAGTTTGTCGTCAGTCCGTATGAATTGTTGCAGTTACAGCAACAAGGAATTGCGTACGAAATAGTTGTTGATGATTTAGCAAAGTTGTACGCATCACGTCTTTCATCAGAACCGGTTAATGCGCTTGGTTTCGGTTATGGAAGTATGGGGGGCTTTTACACGTTTGCCGAAGTAATAAAGCAACTTGATACAATGAATTTGCTCTATCCCAACCTCATTACACCACGCGATAGTATCGGACGTTCCACCGAGGGACGCGCATTGTGGGCAGTCAAGATTTCTGATAATCCCGACCAGGATGAATGGTGGGAGCCGGAAGTTCTCTACACTGCGCTGCATCATGCCCGCGAACCCGAAGGTATGATGGCAATCGTTTATTATATGTGGTGGCTGCTGGAAAATTACGGTGAAAATCCACAGGCAACCTACCTTGTGAAAAATCGCCAGATGTATTTTATTCCTGTGGTAAATCCTGACGGTTACGTGTATAATCAAACGACGGACCCTGATGGAGGAGGAATGTGGAGAAAAAATCGTCGTATCAATGGCGATGGAACATTTGGCGTTGACCCGAATCGCAATTACGGTCCGATGTATATGTGGAATGCAAACAACGGCGGTTCAAGCACAACGACATCGAGCGAAACGTACCGGGGAACCGCCCCGTTTTCAGAACCGGAAAATCTGGCGATAGATAATTTTATGCGCCTGCACAACATCAAGGCATGTCTCAATTATCATACCTACGGAAATTATCTTATTTATCCGTTCGGATATCTTTCCAAAGAGAACAGCGATTCTCTTATCTACAGAGATTTCGCGTACGATATGACTTCGTACAATAATTACACCAACGGCACTGACCAACAAACCGTGAATTATTCCACGCGCGGAAATTCGGATGACTATATGTTCGGCGATTCGACAAAGCCGCGAACATTTGCAATGACTCCCGAAGTCGGCACCACTGGCTTTTGGCCCACCACGCCTGAAATTTTTCCTCTTGCGATTGAGAATTTAGGTTCCAACAGATACCTTTCATACGTGGCAGGACAAACAACGCGAATGAGAGAGTACTCGGTGCTTGACCAGAACGCAAATACCTATCTCACGCGCGGTGAACAATTTTCGTTGAACATAAAAATGCGCAATGTTGGCTTATCGAACGCGCTTGCTGTGATGGTAACGCTCTCACCGATTCCTGGAATAGAATTTTCTCCTTCATCGAGAAACGTCAGTGCGCTGGCAAAGTTAAGTGATACACTGCTCACCTTTTCCGGAGTTATCGCCCCCGATGCCGAGGAGGGAAAACCGTTCACGCTGCTTGTTACCACGACCGATGCCGATGGATATTTCTGGCGCGATAGTATTCGGCTCGTTGTCGGAACTCCCACGGTGCTGTTTTCTGACAATGGCTCCAGCGGAATGGGAAACTGGACAACAACGGGAAGTTGGGGACTTTCTACAACATCGTATCACACGCCGCCTGCATCATTCCACGATAGTCCGACGGGAACATATCCATCGAACGCAAACATCGCGCTTACAAAAACTACGCCGCTCAGTTTTCAGTTATTCGATTATGTGGAATTGCAATACTGGACAAAGTGGGCATTGGAACCGACGTGGGATTTTGCTACGGTCGAAGTATCCACCAATAATGGTTCATCGTGGGCGACTGTTCGTTCAAGTTTGATGAAGAAAGCAAGCGACCGTTCGGGAAGCGTTCAGCCCGCAGGAACTTTCGGTTATGATAGTTATACTCCGGGATTAACATTCGTGCGGCAGTTTGTTGATTTAACGCCGTATAAAAATTTCTCCGTCAAACTCCGCTTTCGTACTGCGGCAGATGGGGGAGAGCAGCGCGATGGTTTTTATGTGGATGATATTCGCGTACTCGGGTACGTGCATAATATTCTCGATACCACCGTCGCCATTACGCCCGCGGAATTTACGTTTACAAGAATTCCGGGAAGAGAGTTTTCCGAACAAATACGGCTATTGAACAACACGTCGGGAACAGTGGATATTTCTGTAGCAGAAACTTCGCTTACCGCGCACAAAACGCCGTTCGAGTCTGTTTCTTCTTTTTCTTCCCCGCGCAATTTTTCTCTTCGGAAATCTGTTTCAGAACTTCTTCCGCAAGTGCTCCGGAATCCATCGCTTCATTCAAATCTTTCCATTCCGTCGCCGGCGAAAGCAGAATGGACGACGTTGATTACGGATGCGCAGGGAGAAAACTTGTTTGCCGCAGTTGATATTCATCAGGTTGAGTATCAGAAAAGAAATTTCCCGCCGCCGATTGGTCCGGTTATTGATTTTCGATTGACGTTGCGCGCTCCGACGACGAAGGTAATTGGCGTACTCTCCGTAGATGTTGACCAGGAATTTACGACCGGCGCGTTTCCTCCGCCGTTTGGTGCGGGAGTTCCACTGCACGATGTCGGTTCGGAGTTTGAAGTAATTTGTGTGCTCAACGGTCAACTTGCAGAATCATTAGGGATTGGCAACATTCCGATTGTCGTTGTTATTTCCAATGCTACCGATTCACTTGTTGGTATTCCGCTGCCGATTACTGTGAACGAGGATTCTGTGATGAGTGCAACGTTCACACTTCCGGAAAGTTATTTTGATGATGCGGTGAATATGAACCTCTCTGCCTTGTTCGCAAACTACGAAGGAAACGTCATTCCCGATAATGCGCCCAATGCCGGACACGGAACGATTGGTGTGGAAAAAGATATTTCATGGCTCGCACTCGATACAAATTCACTTACACTCGAAAGCGGCGATACGGCTACTGTTAATTTGCGCGCGCTATCAGCAAAACTTCCAGGCACATATCAGGCACAGTTACGTTTTTCTCTTTCCGGTCAACCGGCGCAAGTTCTTCCTGTGCAATTACACGTAACGGCGCCGCCGCCTCCGCATGGAAATGTTTCTCCGCTATCTCTTCGCGATACAGTTGTAAATGAAGATAGTAGTACTACATACATTACTGTATCCAATACAGGAGGGGGATTATTACTCTATGCGTTAATGGATACGGCGGGAGTTCCGTGGTTGAAAATAAA
>JAGXRH010000058.1 GCA_018335975.1 Ignavibacteriales bacterium | reverse complement strand
TGTGCCGAGCACCCCCATCAATTCCTGCCCCAACGCAATCAGCAACAAAACTACCAACGGCGGCATTTTTAAGAGTGTCCGATAAATGATTTGTCGAATAACATAACCATCGAGTACGCGAATCAACCCGAAAATTGCGAGGGGAAGGATTGCATGCTTCACGCTGCCATATTGTATTATCGCTACGAGAACGGGAAGCGCGCCGCCGATAAATGGACCAACGAGAGGAACAATATTAAATATTCCGGTGAGTAATCCGAGAATGAGAGAGTAATCAAGTCCGATTGCGAGAAAGCCGACTGAAGTGAGTAAACCGACCGCTGCAGAATCAAGGACGATTCCCCGAATGTAATTCGAAAGTTGTTTTTCGATACGATGGAAGAAACTCAGCGTCATCTCGAAATATTTATTGGGCATCGCCGCCGCAAATTTCTTTTGAATCGAGTGGTAATCTTTTATCCCGAAAAAAACGAAAAGCGGGATAATGGTAAGGATGGAAATTGTCGAGAGTATATCGGTGAGTTGTCGGCGAAACTGTATCGTTGCACTCGTGATTCCACCGACAATTTTTATCCGAAGTTCCTCAACGTTGATATCTGTTTTCGGCACATAAAGATGTACAACCGCTAAGACTTCCTGTAATTTTTCTTCGAGCGAATGGACCAGTGTTACGACTTCCTGTAATTTTTCTTCGAGTGAGATGTTTTGCGCCTTCACGACTAAGTCTTCAATTTGGCTTAGAAAAATAGGGAAGATAATCAGATAGAAGAGCAGAAATCCTGTCGCGATGCACCCATAGACTGCGAGAGTTGCATTCAATCGTTTCAGTCCTTTATTTTCAAAATAATCTACTGCGGGGTATAAAACCAGAGTGAAGGCGATAGAAAAAACCACCACTAAAAATATTTCCATAAACTGGGAAAGTATCATCAGGGGAATGGCAATTGTGAGAACAACAAGTATTGTTTTCACGGCAGGGTATCGGAGTGCGGAAAATTTTTTTCCGGTGGATGTGGACATTGTGGGTATTATCGTTTATACTTGCGTAATTTGGTAACGCGATAATCCCCACATCGTTTCTCTTGCAGTTAATGCAAGTGTGGTGTACAAAGGTACCGATAAAATTGTTCCTGTTACTCCCATTACTGCGCCGCCAAGGAGAATGAGAAGCAAAATAATAAGCGGATGCACAACCAAACTTCTTTCGTAGAGGCGAGGTTTAATTTCTTTAAAATCAAGAAATTGAATAATACCATTCACGATAAGAATAGGAATCATCAAACTCATATCTCCCGTTTGTGTTATCGAAACAATCAGGGAGGGGAGAATGCCGAGAAGAGGTCCAATGAGCGGGATGATATTAAACAAACCAACAGTAATGCCTAATACTACCGCATAATGAATTCCAAAAGCATAATATCCCAGAAACGTAAGAAGTGAAACGAGGAAAAACTCGATACCGATACCGCGAATATATTTTCCGACCTGCATTTCAAGGCGATTGAAAAGATTCAGCGACATTTCAAAATATTTATTCGGAACGGAACGAACAATAAACCGCAACGCTTTGTGATAATCCCGCAGAAAAAAAAATGTAACCATCGGAACGATAACTAACGAACCGACGACAGTTTTTATGCTTCGAAGTACACGCTGAATTTTATCGAGAATGAAAAACAAAAATGAGTCAACAAACGAAGAAATGTCTGCTTCGTTCAAAAATGAAAGATGTTTTTTTAAATTTTTTATCGCTCTGAGAAGCCGCTCCTTAAAAAGGTTGTATCGTGAAATAATTTCTTCGGATGAGGAAAATGCTCGCGAAACATTATTTGAACGGAATAGAAAATGTGATTGCAGTATGCCGATTTCAGTTTTACCATTTACATTTTTTATGGAAACACTATCGCCCACTTTTACCACATGCTGAACATCGAACGAGGACCAATCGAGTGGGGCTTTTGTTTCGTACGATAAAATAGAAACCGTAGTATCGTAACGTTGCAACATTCCTTCATAAATTCGTTTCGTATGAAGTTGAACATACACACTATCGCCGGGTTCAGCGCGGTCAACGCCAAATGCTTCACCCATCTTTCCGAATTGTTTTAGCGCGACCGGATAAGCAACCCCCAGCGCTACGCCGATACTCGAAATGAAAAGGAGGAAGGCAAGCACAATTGCCAGAGGACGTTTTAAACCTTTATTTTCAAAGTAGTCCACAGCGGGAAGGAGCAACATCGTAAGGGCAAACGAAACAACGATGAGGGCGAAAAATTCGCGGATGAGCATTAACCCGAAAAGAGGAATTGCAAGCCCGAGCACAACGAGCGTTGTATTCCCGTTTCTTGTTGTAAAAAGCCATTCGAACATAGAGTGCGTCGTTAATAACTATTCGGTATAATCTGATGGTGCAATGTCTGCAAAAATTTTCCGGAGAACAAAAACGGTGATCTCCGGAGAGAACCCTCTGCGCAAAAGATAGTCATTGAGCGATTTTTTTTTCTGTTCCGTCATTCGCTTCCGAGAGGAAGTAACATATTGAGCGAGTTTTTTTTGCGCAAGAAGTTCTGCACGTTTTCTTTCCTCGGAAACAGAAATGGGTGAAATCATTTTGACTATCACTTCTTTCGCTATTCCTTTCGCTCGTAATTGTTGTTGTAAAAGTCGTTTGCCGGTTTTCTTCTTCCGTAAAGAATCGGAAACGAAAGCCGCCGCGTAGTTTTCATCATCGAGGAAGCGAGATTCGTACAACCGCTGAATGATGGAATCGAGGACACTCGCAGGGATTTTTTTCTTTCGCAGTCGTTCGCGTAATTCTTTTTCACTCCGAAGACTTCGCGATAGAATTCGCAGCGCGCTGGTATATCCCTGCAGGAATTCTTCCCTCTCCCGAATTTGAAGAAGTTCCTTCTCCGTCATTATTTTCCCGACGTGCAGCTGGAATTGTACTGCAACCTCCGCTGAAATTCCGAGAATAAAATCTCCGTCAATGCAAAGATTCAGCCGGTTACTTTTCTTCTGTTTTTCAAGGGAGGAAATTACCATTGAAGACAGTCGGTGAGTTGTTACTTTCCCGAAGGTTTTTTTGTAGCAGTGGATGTTTCGCCTTTTGTTCCGCTTGTTGCCGGTTTTGATTCTTCCTCGCTCGTTGTCAATCCTATTTTCATTCGCACATCTTTTAAAACAGCATTGGCGATTGATTCATTTTCCGAAAGATATTTTTTTACGGCATCGCGTCCCTGCCCGATTCGGTTTTCTTTGTAACTGTACCATGAGCCGGATTTTTGAATGACCTCGAGGTTTGTCGCGGTGTCAATCAAGTCGCCGAGTTTAGAAATTCCTTCGTTGTAGAGAATTTCAAATTCTGCTTCCCTGAACGGTGGTGCGACTTTGTTCTTCACCACTTTAACTTTTACGCGGTTGCCGATAACATTCGTCGCATCTTTTATGGATTCGATCCGTCGCACATCCAATCGCACAGAAGCATAAAATTTCAAGGCATTACCGCCGGTCGTGGTTTCCGGATTACCGAACATCACGCCGATTTTTTGCCGGAGTTGATTGGTAAACATCACCAGTGTTTTCGATTTTGAAATTGCAGAAGTGAGTTTTCTCAACGCTTGCGACATCAATCGCGCATGAACTCCCATCGTTGGGTCTCCCATTTCTCCTTCAATTTCTGAACGGGGTGTCAATGCGGCAACGGAGTCTATAACAATCACGTCGAGTGCGCCACTTCGTACAAGCGTTTCTACAATTTCCAATGCTTGCTCACCGTATTCGGGCTGGGAGAGAAGCAAGTTGTTAATATCAACGCCAAGTTTTTTTGCGTACGAAATATCAAGCGCATGTTCGGTATCTATAAATGCCGCCAGTCCGCCTTGTCGTTGCGCTTCTGCGATAATGTGTAAACAGATTGTCGTTTTGCCCGATGATTCGGGACCATAGATTTCCACCACGCGACCACGCGGTATTCCTCCGACACCGAGAGCGATATCGAGAGAGATAGAACCGGTAGAGATTGACTCTATTCTGGCAATCGGACCCGAACCGATTTTCATAATGGAACCTTTACCGTGTTGTTTTTCGATTTGGTCAATCGCGAGTTGTAACGCCTGACCGCGGGAGTCTTTTACTTGTTCAGCCATAGGATTTTATGATAAATTAAATTAGTATTTGAAAGAAAACTTAGTTATGGTACGATAAATATTTTTTTGATAGTGTGTTCATTTTTTGTTTAACCACAAAGGGCACAAAGTTTACACAAAGAACACAAAGGAATCTACAAATTGCCATTAATGACTCTCTTTATTCCGTTTTTCAACTGAAGAACATTAAAGTTAATCAGTAGTCCGAGCTTAAAATTACCTAGTTTCAGATATGTAAGCGTTTGTGCCAAATGAATATCATTCAATGCTTCAACGCTTTTTATTTCAAGTACCAATTTTTTTTCTACAAGTAAATCAATCCTATAACCACAATCTAACTTCACTTCTTCAAAGATTAGTGGAATTGGTTTTTCCTTTTCAATGAATAATCCCTTTTGTGCAATTTTGTAGTACAAACATTCTTTATACGCACTTTCGAGTAAGCCGGGTCCCAGAGCAGAATGCACTTCAATTGCAATTCCAATTATCGTGTGTGCGAGTTCGTTTTCGTTCATTTTGTGTAACGTTCTTTGTGAACTTTGTGGAATTTCTCTGTGAACTTTGTGGTAGAAATAAAAACTTTCTCTTTACCTGTTCTACATTTTCATGGTAACGTGTTATTTTATTGTAGTTTTTTGTTTTGAAAACCGTTGCAGTAAATCGTTGATGACAAAATGAACTTCGTCGTACCCCACAGGTTTGGCAACATAGTCATCCGCGCCGAGACGCTTCGCAACATTCTTTGCATCGAAATCATCAAAGTTCGACATAAAGACGAACGGCACTTTGTTTGCTTTCGGAATTTCTTTGATTTTTAAGAACACATCGTAGCCGTTCATTACCGGCATCCGCACGTCGCAAAGAATCAAATCGGGTTGCTTTTTTTTCAGTTGTGTAATTGCCTGTTCACCGCTTTCGGCGGTTACCACTTTGAGTTGACTTTCCTGCAATACCGCTTTCATCGCGCTGAGCCAGCCGGGTTCGTCGTCCACAAGAAGAATTGTTTTTACGTTCCGTTTATTCATACAATTGAGTGAAGAGGGAAAACTTTTAATGGTGAATAGATTGAACCATACGAATGCAGAACGCTTTTCATTAACAGAATTTCGGCGCACTGCATTTTTTGTGGGCTAAAAGTAAGATTTTCTATTGACTGAAGCAAATGAAAAATGTTTTTTATTCCTTTGATTCTTCCGAAGGTAATATGCGGTGAAAATTTTCGTTTCTCGATTTCATAACCGAACGGTGCAAGTTGCGTTTCAATTTCCCGTTGCAGACGAATAACTGATTGTGGAACATCGCGACAACCTACCCAAATTACGCGTGGTTCTTTTGTATTGGGAAAGCAACCGATGGTTGTATATTCAATTTCAAATGGGGAAAATTTGTTTGTTACGGTTTCAAGAGTTGCGGTCAGTTGCGGTAAAAATTTTTCTTCGATGTCTCCTAAAAATTTTAGCGTAACGTGTAGTTTTTCTTCTTGCTCCCAACGAACGTCTGCATCTGCTTCGCGAAGAATATTCTGAAGACGAATGATTTCGTTCTTTACGGATGGCGATGTATCAAAGGCGATGAATGTGCGAATCATTGGTCAGTCTCTTTTTCTAATATTTTTTTTCGAAGCAGATTGAGCGCTGCCAGTGTTGCCCGTTCTTTGATTTCTTTTCTTCCATCGCCAAAATAATATTGGAGCGCAAATATTTCTTTTGCCGAAGAATATCCGAGCCACACAAGTCCGACCGGTTTTTCTGCACTGCCGCCTGTTGGTCCCGCAATTCCGGTTATTGAAAGTCCGAATGTGGTTTGGGAAATTTTCCGAATTCCCATCGCCATTGTTTCTGCAACTTCTTTACTTACCGCACCGTGTCGTTCAATCAATTCTGCAGGGACATCAAGCAGTTCGACTTTCGATTGATTGCTGTATGTAATCACGCCCCGTTCAAATACTAAAGAACTCCCGGATACATTCGTGAGTGTATCTGCGAGATGTCCTCCGGTACATGATTCTGCAACAGCAAGCGTGTAATTGTGTTTTTGTAATAGTTTGATAACAACATCTTCCAATTCCTCTTCATCGCATCCGTAAATGACGTTACCGATTTTAGCGCGAATGTTTTTTTCGACTCGCGCTAATTGATGTTGGGCGCTTTCGTTTGTTGCATCGTGAACGCTGATGCGTAACCGGACGGAAAAAATTTGCGGAAGAAACGCGAGCGTTGTTCCCGGGTGTTGTTCAAAGAGTTCATCAATGTTCCCCAGTTGTTCTGCAAGATGCGCTTCCACAACGCCGACGGTTTTTAACGTTCGATGGAGGATAACACTTCCCGAAATTTTCGTCTTCAAAAAAGAAAGAACAAAACGTTGCATCATCTCTTCCATCTCTTTCGGTACGCCCGGGAAAACGAAAAAATATTTATTGTTGTGTGTAAACAAAATTCCCGGCGCAGTGCCGCAGGAGTTTTGAATGACCACCCCTCCTTCGGGCACCATCGCTTGTTCTTCCATCAATGCGTTCCATCGTACTTTGCGTTTTTCGACAATCGCACGAACATTATTCAACGCCTCCTCGTTTTGAACAAGCGGCGCATGGAACAATTTGCACACAACTTTTTTCGTTACATCATCGTGCGTTGGTCCGAGCCCCCCCGTTACCAACACGATTTCTGCATCCTGCAATGCCTGTGCGAACGCATCGAGCATTATCTCTTCGTTATCGCCAACAGTGAGCATTGATTTCACGGCAACGCCGACACCGTTTAATTGCTGTGCGATGTATGCCTGATTGGTATTGATGACCTGCCCGATGAGAAGTTCGTCGCCGACGGTAATGATGATGGCATTCATTTTTTAGAATCAGAAAAAATAGAACACCGCGCGTACGAGCAAATTTGCGTAGATGCCGGCAGCAACATCGTCGAGCATAATTCCCCATCCTCCTTGCAGCGATTCCATTGAACGTGCAGGGAACGGTTTGAAAATATCGAACAGGCGAAAAAAGAGAAACGCGCACACGTACGCAGCAATACTCGTTGGGAGAAAGACTAACGTGAGCCACATTCCAACAAATTCATCTATGACGACAATCGAAGGGTCATCATTTCGGACCGACTTTGCTACAATGTTGGAAACGTACACGCCGACAAAGAATGTACATCCGACAAGCAGTAGTTCGTAGAAATGATTTTCGATGTTGAAGAGATAAAACAACAGCAGCGCAAGCAACGAACCAACGGTACCGGACGCAATGGGCGCATAACCGGAGTACAAACCTGTTGCAATGAGTTTTGGGAAAAAAGGAATTGTTGGTGTTTGCGAATCAGAGGACATTGCGCGGTTCAAATAATTCGCGGAGCGTTTTCCGGTTTTCAATGAGATAGACAAATCCTGTCCACGTTGTCGCGATGGTAACAACGAGCATCATTCCGAACAACACTTGCGGGTGGAGGAGTTGATGGATTTCATTTTGATACCGCGCGGAGATGGAAGGGACAAACGATGCGACGTGTAAGAGAAGAATGTAGTAGAGTGAAATGTACAGCCCGAACGTTTTTGTTTTTGCAGAAAGCGAAGTGATGACCGGTTTCCCTTTATACTCTGCGTAAGAACGGAGGGCGGTGATAAGGATGTCGCGAAAAACAATAACCCACACCATCCATCCATCCACAAGATTTAAAAGAACGAAAGCGAAGAGCGCGGATGCGGCAAGAATTTTATCGGCAAGCGGGTCGAGAAATTTTCCCCACCGCGAAAAATAACCGTAACGCCGTGCAACCCATCCATCGTACCAATCCGTGAGCGCGGCAATGAGAAAAACGACGAGGGAAAGTTGTTTCGTTGTTGCATCGGCGCTGAGAAACATCACCAAAAACAACGGGGAAAGAACGATACGTAGCAGTGTGAGTAAATCGGGAAACGAAACAGGCATACAATTTTTTGCGGTTCAATTTACGGGAAATTGAAAGAAGGGCAAAGAGAATGTGAGATTCAATTTCACGGCGAAAAAAAACCTGAGCGCTCTTTTCACGAACACGCATTGCACTTCTTTGCGCTTGTTCGCCGAGGAGGTATAAAGAGGAATACTCATTGAAAAAAAAATAGCGGATTTTCATGGTAGTCTGCAGAGTTCACGGACATTTTGTGGGAGTCCACGGAGTTTGCGTGGGAGTCCGTGGGGTTTCCAAGGGAGTCCGTGGAGTTTCCAAGGGAGCCCGTGGGGTTTCCAAGGGAGTCCACGAAACGTCTGGTGGGATTCAGGAATGGCGAAATATTGCTTTTTTCGGCAATTTATTGTTCACCGGTTTGTTCGTTAGCCGGTTTGGTAAATTGGTAAGTTTGGTCTTTGCGAAGCAATCCAACAAAAAAACGAATAAACCAACCAACGAACGAACGAACGAACGAACAGTAAACTATTTCATTAGTAATAATTTCTTCGTTTCCGTGTAAGACAAGATTCCATCTTGTCCAACACTTATCCTGTAAAAATAAACACCACTCGTCAATCCGCTTGCATCGAATTGAATTTCGTGTTCTCCTTCTTCCATTGCCTCGTTGTTCAGTAATGTTGCAACCTCTCTTCCAAGCACATCAAACACTTGTAACGACACCAACCCCAAACCTTCAACCTCAAACCGTATTGTTGTTGTGGGATTAAACGGATTCGGATAATTCTGCAACAACATCACTTCTTCCGGAACGCTCGATGCAAATTCGCTCTCCACAAACAACATTTCTTTCCCGCTTCCACGTTTCAGAAACTCTATTCCGTCAATACGCACATCGCTTGTTAATTGCAACGGACTCCAACTGATTGTATCGAGCGCGGAACGAAATGCTTCATTCACGCTTAAGATGGCAGTAGTCAGTTTACTGTATTCTTCACTCGGCGTTGTTGCCGTGTAATAGCGTTTGTAATAGGTGAGCATTGTATCTACATCTCTTGCAATTTGAGAAAGTGTTTTTCCCTGAATGATAAATCGCTGTGTTACGAAGGTATCTTGCTGTAACGGATTATCGTACACCAAATTTCCAAACCCCTCGTTCGTTATTTTCTGTTCGCTTGCCGCAATGTTCACTTTCAGCGCAAGCAACTCTCCCGCAAGTTGATTGCTGTATTTATCGGTCTTGGGATTTTTCAATTCTTTGGTGAATGCTTTATTGTTTTTGAAAACATCAAACCCGCGCGGTGAACTCGTTTGCGTCAATCCTTTCTGCACATCTTTCGATTTGCCAATGAGACGAATCCACCCGTATTTTTTCGTTGAATCTTTCGATGATTGAGAAACACCAAGCACCATACCGCCGGGGAAATTCGGATTGGTTTTATCTTTCAGTTTCTTAAACAGACCATTGATGAAAAGCGTATCGAGTACGTTTCCCGTTGTTGGTAACGGGCGCACCCCTTTCTTCGGTTTCTTAACAGCGAGCGTCGTTAAATCCGATTGGGAGAAGGAGCGAAATGATGTGGAATCTATTTTTTGATAGACAGTGATTATACACCACGCAGTGTTGCTGAGTGCATTAAGCGAGTCTCTGCAATAGAAGGAAAACGAATCCAAACCGACAAATGCATAATCGGGACGATAGAGAACTTCGCCCGTTGTGGAATTAAAGTTTCTGATAGTTCCGTTGAGCGGTTGGTCATCGAGGAAAAATGTTACGCTTCCACCTTCGGGGTCTTGTCCGGTGAGTGTAATTGTTTTCGAGCGATTTTTCTGGATGGAATCGGATAGAGAAGTGGCGATTGGCGCGTCATTCACAGAATTGATAGTAATGAACACCCTGCCGGTATCTTTCAACGTGCCATCGCTCGATTGAAAAACAAACGTATCTGCGCCGGAATAATTTTGCGTTTGATAGAAAAACAAATTCCCTTCCTCGTTTGTTACCGTTCCGTGTGATGGATTCGTAATGATAGAAAACGATAACGTTATATTATCCACGTCGCTTGCAGGAAGGATAATGGACTTTGAGGTGTTTTCGTTCAATGTGATTGACGTATCACGAGCAATAGGTTTATCGTTTACAGTATTGACGGTAATAGAAACTGTTCCTGTATCGAGTAATTCTCCATCGTTGACGGAGAATTTGAAATTGTCGTTGCCGAAATAATTTGGTGCGGGAAAGTATGTGAGGTTCGGCATTTCTCCCGTGAGTGTGCCATGAAGCGGTGAGGCAACAAGCGCAAAGGTTAATGTTTTTGTATCAAACGAGTCATTCCCTTGCACTACTATTGCTTTTGAAACATCTTCATCGGTAGAAATGCTCGTATCCTTTGCGATTGGCGCATCATTCACTGCATTTATTGTAACATTCACTGTTCCTGTATCATTCAAAAAACCATCAAACGCGCGGAAGGTAAATACATCACTTCCGTTTTGATTTAATGAAGGGGTATAAGTGAACGCTCCGGTATTTGCGTTCGTAATTGCTACGCTTCCTTTCGTTCCATTCGTAACAACAAAATAAGTGAGCGAAGCATTATCTACATCTGTTGCGCGAACGTTTCCGGTTTTTGCAACATCTTCATTTGTTGTTATGGAAGTATCAATCGCAATCGGCACATCATTCACAGGGGTTACGGAAATTGCAACAGTTCCTGTATCGCTCAACAAACCATCGCTAACTCGGAAAAGTAATGTATCGTTGCCGTTGTAATTTGTTGCGGGAGTGTACGTAACGTTTGGCGGTGTTCCCGTTATGATTCCATAATTGGTTGAATCAATGATAGAAAATGAAAGACTTGAAACCATCACATTATTGTCGTTTCCTCGCTCTTTGTCTTTCCCGCGTAAGCGGGAATCCATTCCAGGTTTCGAGTTGTGGTTACCCGCTTTCGCGGGTATGACAATCTCTCTCTTTGAAAAAAATCCTCCATCCTCTGCATCCGTTGCAGTGAGAGTAATGGATTTTGGCGTGTCTTCATTTGTTGTAACAGTAGTATCGTGAGCAACGGGGGCAGTGTTTGTTTCCCAACCATTGAGATGATACAGTGAATCAACTTCATTTGAAGAAAGCGCACGATCGTAAATACGAATGTCATCAACTATTCCAGAAAAATTATCCGTTCGACTTGTTCCTTGGTATGTCTTGGCGGCAATTGTTCCTACTTGAGTGATTCCATCGTCTAAAGCATGAAACCAAGGCGTGCCTGGAGGTGGTCCGCTTTGGCTATATGATTGCACGATGCTATTGATATACATTTTGAGATTCGTACCATCGTAGGATACCGCGAGATGATACCATTGACCAGTGCTTAATGTAGATACAACAGTATATCTATTGGCTAAATTGCAGTCACCTGTTCCTTGCCCCACCTCATAAAAAAACCTGTTGCTATCAATTCCTATATGGAATCTTCCTCCGCAATTTTGGTTTGTGTTATGGCTAACACTAAAAATAAAACGGAGTGCTGACAATGAAGTTGGAAAAATCCAACATTCAAAAGTACCAATACTATTAGTTTTCCAAGTAAAATCATTTCTCTGTCCAAGGTCAATGTAGTCGCTTGTTCCATTAAAACTATATGCACTATTCGCATTTCCAAATCTATCAGTTGTCGGGGTTGCGCCATTGTTTGTGCCGTTATTTCCATTTCCACTTTCATCATTTGCGTTTCCGTTAAAAGGATAATAAACAACTGCCGTATTAAACTCCCACGGTTGTCGCGCTTTGTTGGAAATGCGAACTTCATCAATTAGTCCATTAAAATTCTCAGTAGCATTGTCATCCATTCGTCGCCCAATTTTATAGGCTACTGATGATGTATTTAGTGTTGTATTTAAGGATGCATCCAATACTCCATCAACGAACAGTTCTACTCTTGAACCATTATGAGTCGCTGCAACATGATGCCATAAACCATCAATAATATTTCTGGTTCCACTTAAATCGTTGGCATAACCAGAAAAAAATAACTTCCCTGAAAGTATCATAATACAAAACCGTTGGTTATTATTGCCACTACCATAATCAAGTATAACTTGTCCAATGGTAGAAATAGGAGTTGAATTCTTAATCCACGCTTCGACTGTTCTTGACGAATTTCCTAATGGAATCTGATTGCTTCCGAATAGAAGATGTTCGCCGGTTCCATTAAAACTTCTCGCCTTTCCATATTTTCCCGTAACAGTTGTTGTCCCCGTTGCAACACCGTGGTTACTATTTTCACTTACATCACCTACAAAACTTGTGCTGTCCTCATTGAAGTGCATTAGCAAAACGGTGTTGGCATCGGGAGTGTATTCGCCAGCAAGTTGAGGTAAATTAACGGGAGCAGTAGAAGTAATCCACGTGGGTCCATTTACTAATGTTCCAGTGTTTCCGTTTCCGCTTGCATCGGCAGTTGTTGTTCCGCTTCCTTCATCAAACTTCCAATATCCTTTGAGGTTTGCAAAATTAGGATGAGAAGCAGTAACAGATTTGTTTATCCATTGTTGAATAGTTGTTTGCGACAGAGCGGTGTTCCAGATGCGAACTTCATCAAGGTTTCCCTTCCATTTTTCATTGCCATCCCACTGTCTTCCAAAAAATAACGAATCGTTTTGGCGTGGATTCTTGAACGGTAAACTGCTTGTATTCTTTAAAATACCATTGATATAAAGATATGTGTATGGCGTGTCTTTAACCACAGTAATATGATTCCACGTGTTAAATGGAAATTTTACTGTTGTATTTTGCCAATAATCTCCGGCACGAATAGATGAATCCGCCAGTTGATAGCCAATGTAAAAATTTCTACCATTTCCTAATGTTGAATCTTTTTGAGAAAGAAACTCACGGTGGCTTTGTCCAGTTATATATGTTCCATAGACCCAACTCTCCACTGAAAAATTCCCGCTCGGTGGAATTGAACCATGTAATATTCCTATGAATCCCGTTGAATCAAATTTAACCGCATTACCTGCGCCCTGTCCCATCGCAGTACTCGTCAAGCAAAAAAGTAAAACAACGAGGCTCGTTGTTCTACTGTAATAGCCCCGAACTTCTGTTCGGGGAAAAGAAAACACAAAACATTTTTTGGCTTCAGCCAAATACTCCCTCGACTCCGCCCTGGATGACAATTGACTAAAGTCAAAAAATATTTTGAGTTTCATCATCCACGAGTTACCCCAAAGGGATGCTTTCGCAAAACTCGTGGCAATAGTCGTGGCTACATTTTTTGTTATGAGTGTGAAGTGTTGCATAAAAATTACCTCTCTTAAAAACGTAAATAGATTATGGTGAATTATGTCATTGAAAAACTTGTCTTATTTCTCTTATCTAACTTGTTCTAAAAAATCTTCTATTGCAATATCCGCATCTGCGAGTGAGCCCTTCAATGTATATCTGTCAACTTCGTCGTGAAATGGAAACACAATAACTCTTCCCTCAGCATGAACCATCTTCACATGGCTTCCTCTTCGATGCACTTCTTGAAAACCAAGTCGCTGAAGTGCGAAAAGAACTTGTTTGCCGGAAAGCAAGGGAAGTTTCATATCGCAAGTTCATAGACTGTGCGATTTTTACTCTCATTCAATTGAAGTGGTGATGACTCTAAATACAATTCAATTGCTTCCTTGATATTTGCAAGGGCTTCTTCTTTTGTTTTTCCTTGTGTCCAACAACTTTTCAGCGATGGACAATGAGCAACGATATAACCATCTTCACCTTGCTCAAGAATAACTTTGATGTTCATAGTAGTACGCTTTCTTTATAGACAATAACGGTTCAATAATTGACAATAAATTTCGGAAGAAAGTACAAAACTTTACTTTGAAAGTAAAACGGTGTTTGCATTGGTGGTGTACTCTTGAGCAATGAGTAATGTGGAATTAAGAATTAGGAATGAGAAAAATAATATGAGGTGTTTCATTGTAATTGTCTCCGTTGGGTTAAATTGATTGAAAAAAAATATGGTGAATTAAAAATTTACACTTTATGAATTGTTCCTTTAATCGTTGCGCCATCAGTCGTATCAATGGTAATGGAATCGTTTTGCCAGATTACGTTCGATAAAACTACTTTGCGTAATGTATTCATTCCATCACGTGTTTCGTTGGAACTGACAATCAAAACTTTTATATCCGCCGCAAGACTATCAAGTCGAGTATTGGTTTCATCAATGCGCTTATTTGTTTCGTCAAGCCGTTTGTTAGTGTTGATGGATTCTTGGCGCAATCCTTTGAGTTCAACATTTGTATCATCAATACGTTTGTTTGTGTTAATGGTTTCTTGGCGTACGCCTTTGAGTTCGTTGAGTATTTCTTTGAGAATATCGTCCGTCATATAATTTCTTTCGTTAAAAATAAGTGGGATGAAGTTACAAATAATTATGCAAAAGCAAAACGGTGTTTGCATCGGTGGTGTATTCTTGTCCCATCGCCGCACTCGTCAAGCAAACAAAGAGGGCAAGGAACACAACCCAAATTGTCATTCCCGTTCTCTTTGTCACTCCGTCGAAAGACGGAATCCATTTTATATATCGGTTCGTGGATACCCGCTTTTCCCAAAGGGATGCCTTTGGCACGCGGTAAGACAAATTGTTTGTTCTGTAACCACGAACTTCTCCCGAAGGGATGGCTTGCCAAGTTCGGGGAAAAGAAGCAACCACACTTCCTTTGGCTTCAGCCAAATATTCCAGGGACGACAATTGACTAAAGTCAAAAAATATTTTGAGTTTCATCACCCACGATTTAAAAATCGTGGCAATAAATTTCGCTGCTTTAAATGCTTCTGCATTTATGTTTGAAATCAAATTGAATTGTTTCATTTTTTTTCTCCATTCCGTATCGTGAGTAAATATTGTTGATTAGGTCATTGAAAAACTTGTTGTGTTTGTAAAATTAAAAAACCTCATGGGCGTTTATATCCTATGAGGTTTGTTGTTGTTATACTTTTGTCGTCGTTGTATTTTCTTGTTTGCTGTGTTTTTTATCCTGCCACCAATCGTAGAGAGCGAAAAGTGCAAATAAAATAACTATTGGTGCGCTGATAAGAATAACATTATCCATTGGAATTACCTTTCTTTTTTAAGAATAATGGAAACATAATTAAGGAACGTTTATTGGTTCATTCGTTCATTAAAAATGTTGCTATGCTTTCGTCGTGTGTTTGGCTTCTTTCTTTTCCTGCACATGAGACCATAACGCAATTATTCCAAGAATAAAAACTATTCCTGCGCTTACTATCAAAACGTTATCCATTGTCATTTCCTTTCTTCTTAAAGGTGAGTGTTAAAATTATCGAAACCAAATAAATTGCTAAACCAATAAAAATTGAAATCGGTGCAATAGGTTCTTTTGCAAAAATAATACTTGCAACTAATGCGCCAAAAAGAATCGCAGAAGAATCTTTTGCAATTTCAGCGAGAATGTTGTATTGACTTTTCGTCAACTTCATATATTTTTTACGGGGGCAAATATAGTAAATAATGCCTCACTCGTCAAGCAAACAAGGAGGACAAGGAATACAAACCGCGTTGTCATTTCCGTTCTCTTTGTCATTCCGCCGAAAGACGGAATCCATTTTACATTTCGGGTTATGGATACCCGCTTTTCCCAAAGGGATGCCTTTGGCACGCGGTAAGACAAATTGTTTCTTTTGTAACCCCAAACTTTAGTTTGGGGGAAAGAGAAACCCACACCTCTTGTGGCTTCAGCCACATAATCCCTCGACTCCACTCGGGATGACAATTGACTAAAGTCAAAAAGTGTTTTGAGTTTCATCATCCACGATTTAAAAATCGTGGCAATGAATGTCGCGGCGATAAATGTTGTGCCAATAGTCGTGGCTGCATTTTTTGTAATGAGTGTGAAGTGTTGCATAAAAAATTACCTCTATTAAAAACGAAAATAGATTATGGTGAATTATGTCATTGAAAAAAAACTTACCTTATTTCTCTTATCTAACTTGTTCTAAAAAATCTTCTATTGCAATATCCGCATCTGCGAGTGAACCCTTCAATGTATATCTGTCAACTTCGTCGTGAAATGGAAACACAATAACTCTTCCATCAGCATGAACCATCTTCACATGGCTTCCTCTTCGATGCACTTCTTGAAAACCAAGCCGCTGAAGTGCGAAAAGAACTTGTTTGCCGGAAAGCAAGGGAAGTTTCATATCGCAAGTTCATAGACTGTGCGATTTTTACTCTCGTTCAATTGTTGTGGTGTCGGCTCTAAATACAATTCAATCGCTTCTTTGATATTTGTGAGCGCTTCTTCTTTTGTTTTTCCTTGTGTCCAGCAACTTTTGAGCGATGGACAATGAGCAACGATATAGCCATCTTCACCTTGCTCAAGAATAACTTTAATGTTCATAGTAGTACGCTTTCTTTGTATTAAACGATGTTTCAATAATTGACAATAAATTTCGGGAGAAAGTACAAAACTTTACTTTGAAAGTAAAACGGTGTTTGCATTGGTGGTGTACTTTTGAGCAATGAGTAATGTGGAATTAAGAATTAGGAATGAGAAAAATAATATCCCCCAAACCCTCCCGAAATGAATTCGGGACAGGCTCTTTACTAAGGGGGAATTATAATAGCCACGAACTTCTCCCGAAGGGATGGCTTGCCAAGTTCGTGAGAAAGAAACAACTACAATTCTTTTGGCTTCAACCACATTATCCCTCGACTTCGCTCGGGATGACAATTGACTAAAGTCAAAAAGTGTTTTGAGTTTCATCATCCACGATTTATCCCAAAGGGATGCATTCGCAAATATCGTGGCTATAAATTTCGCTGCTTTAAATGTTTCTGCATTTATATTTGAAAGCAAATTGAATTGTTTCATTTTATTTCTCCATTCCGTATCGTGAGTAAATATTGTTGATTAGGTCATAAAAAAAACTTGTTGTAACGCAACGCTCTCCGACTTTGCTCAGAGTAACGTTGCGCTACGGTAAAAAATACCTCAATAAGATTTTGAGAATGTTTTATTCTTCAAATGGTAACTGAAAATTTCCTGCGACTATTCCCGGCACCGTAATATCTTCATCAAGCGATTCCCAACGTAATGCAAAACCATCTAATCGCAAACGAACTTCTTGGAGTTGCTCATCGGTAGCATTTTTAAGAATACGGAAACGATTTGCGGGAAAACCGATAGTACGTCCATCCGTGAGTTCAAGGAAAATAGTCCGTTCTTGTACCCAAACATTTGTTGCATTGGGCTCAACCAACGTTTCTTTTTCAACGAGAATGGTATTCATAATATTTTTCTTTCAAAAATTGCTGATGTTCAAAAACTAACTTTTCAATGTCGCGTACGGTGCGAGGTTTTACTCCCTTGTTCCTTGCAAGCCGGACAGGTTCAAGCCAAAATTTACATTCCCCTTCTGCGCTTACTACGTGAATATGCGGCGGCTCATTGAGTTCATCGGAGTAAAAGTGAAACCGAAATGAGCCAATTCTTAATATGGTTGGCATTTACTCTTCTACAATAATGCACGAACCGCGCGAATGGATGGTTTCGCCAAAGTTCGCGCTACAAGTTGTAAATAAAATATGGTGTTGCATAAAATTTTCTTTCAAAAATGGTTTGTAAAAAACTTGTTGTAACGCAACGCTCTTCGACTTTGCTCAGAGTGACGTTGCGCTGCGGTAAAAATAAAAAAACCTCTCTACGAGCCGTAGGCACGGGCGTTTGTGTCCTATGAGGTTTGTTGTGTGTTAAATTTTTGTTGTCGTTGTTTTATTTCCCTTGCGGTCTTGTAACCAAACCCACAAAGCGACGAGTCCGTATAAAAACGCAATTCCCGAACTAAGTATGAGAACGTTCTCCATCATTATTACCTTTCTTCTTAAAAAATAGCGCTATGGTTAATAAAAATGCGTATAAAATCATACCCCAAAACAATGAACTTACAAGATGGGGTTCTTTAGAAAATACCAGCGTTGCGACAATACCTCCAAAGACGACAGTGCTTGGTTCCCGTCCAGCATCCGTAAGTAAACTAAATTGGCTTTTTGATAACTTCATACGTTTTTTGTGCGGGCAAATATAGTAAATAATGCCGCACTCGTCAAGCAAACAAAGAGGGCAAGTAAGACAACAAGCCTTGTTGTCTTACAATT
>JAGXRH010000057.1 GCA_018335975.1 Ignavibacteriales bacterium | reverse complement strand
GTATTGGTGTAATTAGAAATGGTTACAAACGAGAAACCTGCTGACCAAACACCATTCACTAATCCTTGCTTCGTACGTCCTCTCCAAAAATATTTCGTGTTGTTGGCTAAAACGTTGTTAGCAATTGTATAATTTGACGCGGTTACACTTTGATTGACAAGTGTGCTTGTAAAATTACTATCAACGGAAACCTGAACAGTATAACCTGTTGCATTGGTAACATCGCTCCAATCTAATGCCGGAGTAAGCGAAACATTTGTTGCGTTGTTGACGGGTAAAAGAAGAGTTGGGGGCGATAACGCGGCTGAATCAATCGTTATAAACGTGAACACTGTTGACCAATCACTATTCACGGCTCCCTGCTTTGCGCATCCTCTCCAAAAATATGTTGTGTTGTATGCTAAAACACTGTTAGGAATCGTATAATTTGATGCGGTTACATTTTGATTAACAAGTGTGTTTGTAAAGTTATTATTAACGGAAACCTGAACGGTATATCCTGTTGCATTGGTAACATTGCTCCAATCTAATACGGGAGTACGCGAAACACTCGTTGCATTGTTGACCGGTAAAAGAAGCGCTGGGGATGTAAATGACGGAATATACGTTGCTTTCACACTATAAGGGAATTGCCAACTTGTCGGCGTAGCTGCACCGGTAACTTTGATATAATATGTTCCGCTATTTAAATTTTCCGCAGAAATAATATACGGGAAATACGAGATAACCGATTGATTAACGGCTTGATTATTGGAGTTACGAATTTCACTTGTGTTTAAAATCCCACCCATTCCGGAAATAGTAACTTTCAATGTGGCTGATGTTGGTAACGTTATTTTGTAAAAGTCGCTATCGGTAGAAACAAGATTTGGTTGATAGGTTATTGAACCTTCGTATGTATTATCAAAATTAATCGTGTAAGCAAATCCATGAATATCCGGTTCATCAAGTCCACGAAAGATGGAAACATAATCATCTCCTTCACTCGTATGGACATAATTTGTTAGTAGTGTATCAGTCAATCCAAAAGGAACCGGGGCTGATGTTTCGTCGTGTAACCATTGCCTATCTAAATCTACAACGAAGTCTCCGCTTGTTCCAACACCAACATCTGATGTAATCCAACAATATCGAATATTTGTAGTAGGCAATGGCATTGCGGAATTATCCTTTGTTCCTTCACTTATTCCAACAATTAAATCGTTTTCTACGCCGTTACAATTTACGTCGTGATTACCAAAAGTCTGTGATAAAAAATCTGCGTTATCTTCCGTTCCCCCAAATAAATATCGCCCCGGCAAAGGCGGATTGTAAATGTAACTCCACCGCAAATCTCGCACCGCCTCACTCGTGAAGTCAATAGTTTTTTTTTGATTTCCATTCCCTTGTTTATTTTTTAATGCTGGCCATTCGGCTGCATTGCTTCCAAGATGAGGAGTTCCAATCGTAACGAGTTTTGCAACTTTATGGCCATCTGCCGCATTGGGGTCAATCCACCATTTATGTTGTCCATTTCCTTTTAAACGCTGTAAATATTCCCGTGCAGCAAGTCCTCCCATTGAATGACCGACAAGAATTACTTTTTCCGCATCGGTCGCGGCAAGTACCGCTTCGATACATTTTTTCAGCGCATATCCTTGCTTAATAATTGCAGATTCGTTTCCATCTGATTCAAGCGCAAAGAGTCCACCCGGCGCACTGGAACTATGCAACAGAATTTTTGGGTCATTGGGATTTTCATTCCAAAAGTTCTCAAAATTTATTGTATAAAGATTTCCTGCGGTGAGTTGATTGACGGGATTATTATTTTCATCAACGGTCGGGAATAATACATCATCATCTATTGTTCCTAAAATGTTATCCGGTCCTTCTAACTTTGTCATATCTGCATACGCATTTAAGACGGCGTGAAAAACATTATTTGACGTGAATGGTCCCCATTGTTGTTCCAATTGATTTATTGTTCCACTCCATCCCGCTTCGTCGCTGCTGGCTAAGCCATGCACAAATATAATCGGGTACGGTAATGTGCTTTGCCCAAAAATGTTTTGAGAAAACATAAATAAAAATAATAGTATGATATAGTTACGTTTCATAATGATTTCCTTGTCGTAATTATGTTTGTTTGAAAAGTGGATTGATAATAAGCCAGAACATTTTTTTCCGCTATTTTATTTCAATCTGTGAATTAAAAAAATCGTGCATTTACTAAACGCAATAAAAACATCTTTGTATTTCTACACTGAATGGTTACAGCAATTAAATGTTAAAATTATAAAGCGAAAGGAAGAAACTCGCAGGTGTGGCTCGGTAGGGGAACGGAAGAATTTTAGATTTTATATTTTACATTTTAGATTGAAAACTGAAAACTTAAAATCCTCTTTGTTCGAGTATCGGGTCGCAGAAGATTGTTACACTTCTCCGCTTGAGAACCGAAATTATTTTTTGTTGGGCTAAATATATGTTAGGAGGAGGAGGAAAAAAAGAGAATTTTAAAATTAATTTTTCAGCAAATAACATCTGTTGGTCGCACTCATTGGTGGAGAGATATAATTTACTTCGGGATATCTGCATTGTTTTAGCGTCAACCCAAAGATGGAGTCTACTTTTCCTATAGGGCTTTTCCATTCATTGAATTATTTCTCACAAATTTAAAAGAAGCGGACTCCATCTGCGAATTTTCTTGTTTTTTCGCTATTTTCACAATCCCAACTCTCTCTCACAACTGTGCAAACGCCATCCGCATATGTGCAATTACCTTCTGCAACTATGCATTTTCCTTCCGCACAAGTGCACTTTCCGTTCGCAACCGGGCATTTACTTTTCGCACATTTGCACTTGCCTTCTGCACTTGGGCATTTTCCTTCCGAACATTTGCGCTTGTCTTCCGTAACTGTGCATTTTTCTTTCGCACTATTGCACCTACCTTCCATAACTGTACGCCTACCTTCTGCACTTGTTTATTTTGCTTCTGCGCAGATTAAGAAGACAGTCAGGAAACTTCCCATAACTTCCAGATAAATTAAATTGGTCGTTGGAGTTTTATTTTCGGTGTGTGTAATTTTCGTCACATTTTTTGGGAAACTTTTTTCAAGAAAATATAGTTTTATTTTAGGAGGAAGAAAACCAACGGGAACAATTTCAAAACTGTATTTCAGCGGAATTCTTTCTCACGTAAATAACTAATTTAATCACAATTCAAAGAAAGATAATTTATTATGGCAAACAGAAATTTCTTACCCAGAACCGATGCTCAGTTGAATTTTTGGTTAAACAACTTTGCAGCAAAAATTGGTAACTTCGCGGCGGATGTAGGAATTACTCCCGAGCAGGTAACCCAATTTGAAACCGATAAAACCAATTTAGCGATGCGGCTGAATGATGTGCAAACGAAAAAAACTGCGTATCAATCGTCCGTAACCGAAAAAGATGCCGTCAAGGAGGCAATCGTGAAGCGCATTCGTGATGCCGCCGTAATGATAAAGCGACATACAAATTATACCGATACAATGGGTGAAGATTTAGGTATCGTTCCGCCGGAAATTCCTGGTGTTCCCGGAGGAACGGAAAATGCAATGCCGGAATTTCAAGCGGTGGAGTTACCCGACAGAATCCGCTTGGATTGGCTCAAGGATATCTTCGATGGAGTCATCGTACAATGCAAACGCGGGAATGAAACAACATTTACCACGCTTGGCACAGATATGACTTCTCCGTACGAAGATACGCGCGCGAATCTTTCCATCGGAGTACCGGAGATTCGGTATTACCGTATGCGCTATATTTTGAAGGATGAAGAAGTCGGTCAGTGGTCGGATGAAAAACGTGTCGTCTGCACCATTGATGCGAGAACGTAAGTAAACATCACAAAACAATAAACCCTCAATCGTTTTGGTTGAGGGTTTTATTTTAAATTCTCTTCTCGTACCGCTTTTTCACAAACTCACACCACTTCCAACAACTCCTCCACCACATTATACTTTTGAAACGGAGGAAGCATATACACACCGGCAACCATTCCTTTCACTTCTTTCAATAACTCTTTTGCAACGTGAGTTCCGACGCTTTGCCCTTTATCTCCTGCGTTGCGTATTGCATCTCTAATCTTTGCAGGAATTCTCATTCCGGGAATTTCGTTGTGCAAAAACTCCGCGTGTTTGTAACTTCTGAGCGGAAGTAAGCCGAGCATAACAGGAATTTTCAAATGCTCGATACGTTTCAAAAACATCTCAATCGTACGCAGTTCATAAATCGGTTGTGTGAAAATAAGTTCTGCGCCCGACTCTGCTTTTTTTATTGTCCGCTCAATTTCCGTATCAATATTTTCTGCAATCGGGTTTGCAGCACAGCACACAAGAAACGAAGTTGGTTGCCCGATTGTATTTCCAACCAAATCCATTCCGCGATTCATCGAAGCAACTGCGCGTATAAGTCCCGCAGAAGAAATATCGAACACGGTTTGCGCTTGCGGATAATCTCCAATTTGCGCTGGGTCGCCGGTAATGCAAAGAATATTTCTCAAACCCAAAATATGCGCGCCGAGAAGTTCCGATTGCAAGCCAATCATATTTCTATCGCGTGTCGTTAAATGGGTAATTGCTTCCATTCCGACTTCGTTTTGTATTCGCGTAGAAATTGCAATGGAACTCATCCGCAATCTCGCACGCGCTCCATCGGTAATGTTCACAGCATCAATGCCAATGTTGTGAAGATACTTCGCTCCATCAAGTACGGGAGAAACATCTGTGCCGCGGGGAATATCGAGCTCAACAGTGGTGAGAAATTTTTTTCCGATGTTTTGTGCGAACCGTGAACGACTTGAGGTGGTTAGAGGTTGGAGGTTAGAGGTTGGAGAAGAAAATTTTTCCTTTACTTTTATTTCCGGAGTCCGAACACCAACTTGCAAACCTTTGATTGCATCCCGAATTGCACGGATGTGTGCAGGCGTTGAACCACAGCATGCGCCAATCAATGTTACTCCCGCTTCGACAAGTTCTTTTGCATATTGCGCAAGATATTCCGGCGTTGTATGATAAATCGAACGACCGTTGAGTAATGTTGGAATTCCCGCTGCAGGCTGTGCAGAAAGAATCACTCCGTTTTTGTGAATATTTTTGATAATAGAAAACATTCTCTGCGGACCAACAGTGCAATTCGCCCCGACAATATCGGCTCCGTGTTCGAGTAAATGTTCAATTATTTCAATCGGGAAATTTCCGGAAAGTATTGCACCATCTTCTGCAAATGCTTTTTGCGCAACGACGGGAATATCTTTTGTGAGTTCTTTTGCAGCGGCAATCGCTTCATCGAGTTCTGCAACACTCACAAACGTTTCAAGGAACAATACATCAACTTCTGCTTTCAACAAAATTTCAATTTGTTGTTTGAATGCATCACGCGCTTCTTGTTTCTTCAATTTACCAATCGGTTCAAGCATCATTCCCGTTGGACCAACTGCGCCGGCGACGTACACATTCTTTCCACTCGCCGCGCGTTTTGCAATTTCAACTCCCGTGCGATTGATTTCTTCCAACTTATCTTCCAAACGATACTGCGCAAGACGGAAACGATTTGCAGAAAACGTGTTCGCCTCAATAATTTCCGAACCCGCATCAATATACTCACGATGAACGCGCTCAACGATATCCGGATTTTTGATATTCTGAATTTCGTGCGGCATTTCATCATACTCGTACAAATCGAGCAATGTTCCCATCGCTCCATCACAGAGAATGGGACCATCGAGTATGCGTTGTTTAAATGGTTTCTTCACGTTTATAATAAAGTGGTTCTGGGTTGGAGGTTTGTGAAATTTATTCCTCAAACCACTAACCACCAACCGATTTAAAATTCTTTCTAAATGTTATTTGACAACAAAGTTTAGTAAAATAAGTTTCTCTTCAACTTTCTTCCTCTGGTCTCCTTGAATTTCAATATCTCTCCCTTTCACCGTTCCACCGGCGCCGCAATGTTGTTTTAAGATTGTTGCAATTTCTTCAATCACATTTGGATTATGTTGAAAGCCGGAAATAATCGTTACCACTTTTCCTTTCCTTCCTTTTGTATCAAGAAGAATTCGAAGAGATTTTTTGTCGCCATCAATTTTCATTTTAATATCACTGCTCTACGCTATTCTTCTTCCAAATCATCCAGAAACGCAACCGCCCTTCGCAAATGCGGAATCACAATCGAACCGCCAACGGTCAATGCAACGGAAAATATATCATACATTTCATCACGTGTTGTTCCGAGAGATTTACATTTTTCGATATGATACGCAATGCAATCATCACAGCGCAACACCATCGAAGAAACGAGACCGAGCATTTCTTTTGTTTTTTCATCGAGCGCGCCTTTTTCGTACGTGAGTGTATCAACGCCGAAAAATCTTTTCACGGCGCGATTTCCTTCACTCAATATTTTCTCGTTCATCTTCGAACGAAATTCTTGAAATTCTTTATTCTTTTTTCCCATAAAAACAGATTACAGATTTTGGATTACTGATTAGTGTTGTGTTGGAATGTTATTCTAATTCAAATTTAAACTGTTCAATATAAAATGTAAAATATAAAATCTAAAATTCCTTTGGTTCTTCTTTCTTAAATATAATTGTATCTCCCAACAGCGTTTCATCGGTTTGAGAAAAATCTGTTGTGTAATGCAACCCGCGACTTTCTTTTCGCTGCAATGCACTGCGGACAATAAGTTCTGCAACGAGAACTAAATTACGCAACTCAATCAATCCTTCCGAAACTTTTGTGCGACGATAAAACTCTGTTATTTCTTCACGCAAAAATTCTATACGACGTAACGCACGTTGCAAACGTAAATCAGAACGTACGATGCCACCATAATCCCACATTGTTTGTTGAATTTCTTTTTTGTTATGCTCAATTAAAATCCATTCTTCATTATTCACCGTTCCGCTTTCATCCCACGAAGGAACAGAAACATTTTCAAACTTTTGTTGTAATTGTTGCTTTGTTCCTAAACTCGCGCGATGAGAAAACACAACCGCTTCCAACAATGAATTACTCGCCAAACGATTTGCGCCGTGCACTCCCGTCATTGCAACTTCACCGCACGCAAATAAATTTTCAATCGAAGTTTTTCCGAGAACATCCGTAACAACTCCACCGCACACATAATGCGCTGCGGGAACAACGGGAATTTTTTCCTTCGTAATATCGAGTTTAAATTTTTCCAAACATTTTTTGTAGATGTTCGGAAAATGTTCTTTTATTTTTTCTGAAGGAAGATGTGTTACATCAAGTTCCACGAATTCATCGCCGCTTTTTTTTAATTCCGTATCAATCGCTCGCACGACAATATCACGCGGCGCAAGTGATTCGCGTTCATCATATTTTTTCATAAACGCTTCACCGCTTGTCGTTCGCAACACTCCACCGAAACCGCGCACCGCTTCCGAAATTAAATACGCCGGCGAACCGGATTGATACAACGTTGTCGGATGAAACTGGATAAACTCCATATTGGAAAGTTTTGCACCGGCACGATACGCCATTGCATAACCATCGCCCGAAGCAATCGGTGGATTCGTGGTGTGCAAATACACTTGTCCCGCGCCACCACTTGAAAGCATCGTTACATTTGCAAGAAAAGTTTTCACGACATTTTCATCTTCATCGAGAGCGTACGCGCCGTAACAATGTTTTTTTTCGTCAGAAGATTTCTTTTTTTTCAGGTGGTGTTCCGTAATTAAATCAATCGCAAAATGATTTTCAAATATCGTAATGTTTTTTTGTTCGGAAATTTTTTCGAGAAGCGCGCGTTCGATTTCTTTTCCCGTTAAATCTGCGGCGTGTAAAATTCTGTTGCGCGAGTGTCCTCCTTCGCGCGAAATATCAAATTTATTTTGTTTGCGCGTAAAGTGAACGCCGATTTCGACTAGTTCATTGATGCGTTCGGGACCTTCTTTCACCATTAATTCCACAACGTCGCGATGACACAAACCGCAGCCGACACTCAGCGTATCTTGAATGTGCATTTCAAAAGAATCGTCCGTACCGACAACAGAAGCAATTCCTCCTTGTGCGTAATTTGTGTTCGATTCCGCTTTTTCTTTTTTCGTAATGATTGCAACCGAAGCAAGCTCCGAAACTTTCAACGCATAAGAAAGTCCCGCAATGCCGCTGCCGATAACGAGTATGTCAGTTTTAATTTCCAAATGATTTTCTTTGTGCCTTGGTGTCTTGGTGTTTAAATTCTTTCTTACCACCAAATCACAAAGACACTAAATTTTTACGCGAAACTATGTTCAGCAACTTGTTGATAAGAAAAATTTGTAATATCCGCTCGTTGTTTTGCGTGTTCAATCGTGAAACTGACAACAGCGCCATTCGTATCCAAATCAATGAGAATGTTTTCGTCGAGGTCGCGTGTTTCAACAACTTCGTTATCTGTCAACGTAACAAGAGCGGTATCGGTATCGTGAAAATATTTTATTTGCATAAGTTATTCCTTAAATGAACGGTCAAAAAATGCGTTATGAATCGTTTCTTTATCTTCCAATAAAATCACTCGTAAATATCTATCGTTTCTGTTACGAGTGAAAAGAAAGTATTGAGTGAATTTCATTTATACTAACGGTAAAAATATAGGAAAGTAAAAAGAAATAATTTTCTCGTTGTGAATTTTACTTTGCTGTTACTGGAAAATTATTCTCAGAAAATTCAGAAAATACTTTCTCAAACACTTTCATCGCATCATCAACTTGTTCTTTTGAAAGAATGAGCGGAGGAAGTAAACGAAGTACATTTACATTCGTACAATTAATGAGAACGCCATTCTCTAACATTTTTTCTGCAACTGTTGAACCATCGTGGGTAAGTTCTACGCCGAGCATCATTCCTTTTCCACGAACTTCTTTTATGAAATTCGGAAACTTATTTTTCGACATACAAAGTTTTTCCAAAAAATAATTTCCAACTTCAATCGCATTTTGCATAATTCCATTTTCAAGAATTTCTTTCACAGTTGCAATTCCAGCACAACACGCAACGGGGTTTCCGCCAAATGTTGTTCCGTGAACTCCGACAGTAAAAACATCAGCGACTTTTTCATTTCCTAAAATTCCTCCGAGGGGAAGTCCGCCGCCGACTGCTTTTGCAAAACAAATAACATCCGGTTGCACATTGTAATGTTCAAAACAAAAAAACTTTCCCGTGCGTCCAATCCCCGCTTGAATTTCATCTGCAATAATGAGGAAATCAAACTTCTCTCGCAACAAAAATAATTGTTCAATAAATTCTTTCGATGCCGGAACAATTCCTCCTTCGCCTTGAATAAATTCCAAAAATATTCCTCCAGTTGTTTCATTTACTTTGGAAATCAAATCATCAACATCGTTGAAACGAATCACGCTTGTATTCGGAAGAAACGGCTCGTAACCGCTTTTGTATTTTTCCTTGTCCATAATCGAAAGCGCGCCGTACGTTCTTCCGCTAAATCCGTTGGACATTCCGAACACGTTCACTTTATTTTTTTTCTTTCCCCATTTCCGAACAAGTTTCATCGCGCTTTCAATCGCTTCTGTTCCGCTGTTCGTAAAAAATACTTTCTTGTATTTCGTTTGTTGCAAAAGAAGTTCTGCGAGTTCAACTTGTGGCGTTTGAAGGAAGGTGTTGGAAAGGTGATTGTATTTGCGAATTTGTTTTTCTATCGCTTCAATTATTTTCGGATGAGAATATCCGAGCGAATTTACGGCAAGTCCACCAAACAAATCCAAATACTTATTTCCATCTTTGGAAAATAAATAACAGCCTTCGCCGCTTTCAATCTCGAGTGGCAGCCGTTTGTAGGTATTGAAAAATAATTCGTGTTCTTTTTGAAAATTGTCCATACATTTCTTTGTGCCTTTGTGTCTTGGTGTTTAAATTTTTTACCACCTCTACGAGTCGTAGACAAGGCACGAAGACACCAAGTTTAATTTGATAATGATTTAAACAAATTGTAAAAAAAATCTACTCGTTCTTTCAATTCCTCTTTCGTTCCGTTGCTTTCCAAAACAAAATCTGCGTATTCGCGTTTTTCTTTTGCTGGCATTTGTCTTTTCATTCGCTCGATAACTTTTTCACGTGTTGTCGAATCACGTTTCATCACACGTTGAATACGAAGTTCTTCCTCTGCATCAACAACGAGAATGTAATCCATCAATTCGTTGATATGCGCTTCAAAAATCAAAGCGGCTTCAATAATGATAAATGAATGTTTGTTTTCATTTTCATAGAAGAAAATTTTGTCTTCGAGTTCTTTTCTTACAACGGGATGAACGAGGGAATTGAGAAGTGCAAGTTGTTGCTCATTTGCAAAAACTTTTTCAGCGAGATATGTTTTGTTAAGAGTAGAATCAATCGCGAATACATCGTTACCGAATTTTTCTTGAAGTTGTTTTCGCAATGAAAGATTGGTGTTCATCAATTCCTTCGCAAGTGAATCGGCATCAATCACTGCAATTCCTTTCTCGTGAAACGCTCTGCACACGAGCGATTTGCCGCTTCCGATTCCGCCGGTAACACCAATAACTATCATACTTCAAAAAGTTTTCGACTTTACTTCGTTGCGCTCAAACTGACGACGTCGCCCTGAGCGCAGTGATACGAAGTCGAAGGACAAAAAAAATCCGCACACACATACCTCAATTCCCTGTATGAAAGAACCTCTTCACAATACAGTGGTTGCTTGCCTGAACGCATCAGACTCCACGCAGCCGCTCTTCCCGACCGAAATCGGAAGTCGTCGCAGCACATTTCCAATGATACGGAAAAGGAGGATTCTTCGTCGTTACGAGAGTCAAGTTCCCTATTAGAATTACTTGTAAGGTTCTTTTATAATAGAACTGCCGTATATGGTGCGGAAATATTTTATAAATCCGTAGCAAACTTACAGAGAATTTTTGTTCATTGCAAACATGAATCGAGATAACGAATCATTTGCTGCACTTCGCCGTTCATTTCGCTTGGCAATGTATTTTTCTGCTGTCGTTCGCGAAATAATTCCTCGGTAATGTTCAACGCGGAAAGTACGGCAATTGTTAGCGGCGATTGTTCAGGAATTTTTTCGTGAACGTTGTGAATCATATCGTCCACGTATTTCGCAACTTGTTTCGTCATCTCCTCGCTTTCACCGCGCAGAGGATATTCCGTTCCGAAGATTTTTACTTTTACGCTTCGTGTTTCCATAAATATTATTCCAAATGCGTATTCACTATCGCGAGCAAATTTTTAACTTGCGTTTTTAACTTCTCCACTTCATCATTGCTAAACGATTTTCCTCCATTCATATCGAACAAGGGAAATGTTGTTGTTCCCGATTGTTGAAGTTCTTCAAGCGTCGTTCGCGCTTTCAACAATTCACGATTCGCTTCTTCCAATTTCATCGAAAGCATTCGGTTATCTTCGCGTAACACGGAAATCGTATCTCCGGCTTGGCGAATTTTTTCCCACAATGTGTTTAATAATGATTCAATCGAATTGGAATTATCGTTTTCCATCGTGATTACTGTTTGAAATTATGCGCGTAATTCTGCGTTAAATTTTTTCTGAATTTCCGAAACAATTGTTCTTGAAATTTTTTCTACAACTTCATCGGTGAGCGTTGCTTCATCGGAACGAAACTCCACCGAAAAAGCGCAACTCTTTTTTCCATCGGGCAAACCTTTGCCTTGATAAATATCGAAAATATTCACGGAACGAACAATCTCGCCGCTCGACGAGTCGAGTCTTCGACCGAATGTTTTCAACGCCTCAAGCATTTCTCCGATGGACTGATGTTCATTCACTACAAACGCAAAATCTCTCTGAACAGTTGGAAACTTCGGAAGTGGGACAAATTTTCGTTCTTGCTTTTTTAATTCACGAAGTTGTTCAACGAAAATATCTGCAACAAAAACATTATGTTCAACATCAAACTTTTTCAAAATGTCAGAACGAATTTTTCCCAACAAACCAATTTGTTTTCCATCGAAGGAAATTGTCATTGCTTCTACAAGAAAAATATTTTGTGAGGAAAGTGGTTCAAGATTTACATTTCCAATATTTAATTTGGAAAACAATGTTTCCACTTCGCCTTTTATATCAAACACATCAACGCTTCGTTCTTTTGTATCCCAACTTATTTGATTTGCATTTCCGGAAATTGCGAGAAGCAAATGTTCTTCTTCAAGATAATTTTTAACGAATGTATTTGTAAACGAAGCATTACGGAAATAGTTTTTCCCGAATTCAAACAAGCGAAGATTTTTTTGGCTTTGAAAAATATTGTGGCGAATGATATTCAACATTCCCGGAATCAAACTTGTTCGTAAAGCCGCCATTTCTTTGCTAATCGGATTCAACATTTCGACAATGTTTTCTAAAGATAATTGTGCTACGGATTTTTCTTGCATACTGTTTGCAACAATTTCATTCCATCCGCTTCCGACAAGCCATTCACGCAGTTCATCAGCAATTTCAACTTTTGGTGACTTATCAGAAAACTGAATACTCGCTCGCATTTTCGTTTCGATGTTATCGTAACCAAACACGCGCGCGACTTCTTCAATCAAATCAATTTCTTCGAAAATATCCGGACGAAATGTTGGAACGCTACACAACAAATCATCTTCATTTTTTTTCACTTCAATGCCAATCGAAGTCAAACAATTTTTTATTTGCGGTTTTGTGAGAGTAGTTCCGAGAATATTATTTGTTCGTTCAACGCGAAGTGTAATTTCTTTCGGATGAATTTCATTCGGATAAATATCAATCGAATCGGAGAGAATTTCTCCGCCCGCAATTTCATTCATAAGTTGTGCAGCGCGAGTTGCAGCGTATTCCGTGATGTTGGGATTTGTTCCACGTTCAAATCGTTGCGACGCATCGGTACTCAATCCCAAATATTTTGAAGTTCGCCGAACACTCCTTGGATTGAAATACGCGCTTTCAAGCAAAACGTTTTTTGTCGTTTCGGAAATTTCGGAATTCATTCCTCCCATCACGCCGGCAATTGCAACATTTTTTTCTCCATCGCAAATCATCAGCGTTTCAGATTTCAGTTTGCGTTCTTTTCCATCGAGTGTTGTGAATATTTCGCCTTCGTTTGCATTCTTCACAACAATTTTATGTTTCGCAAGTTTATCATAATCGAATGCGTGCAACGGTTGTCCCGTTTCAAGCAATACAAAATTGGTAACGTCAACAATATTATTGATGGGACGAATTCCAACGGCGGTGAGTAGCTCTTTCAACCATTTCGGCGAATCGGAAACTTTTACGTTGAACAAAACTCTCGAAGAATATCGCGGACAAAGTTCAGCATTTTGTATTTCTATCGTAGCAACTTCACTCGCTTTTTGTTTTGCTTCTGAAATTTTGATCGTGGGAAGTTTTAATTTCTTTCCGACAAGTGAAGCAACTTCTCGCGCAACACCAATATGACTCAAACAATCCGGGCGATTTGGAGTAACACCGATTTCAAAAACTGTATCGGTAAGTCCAAGATAATTAGCGAATGGAACTCCGACATGAACATTGTTTTCTAAAACTAAAATTCCGTTTGCGTCATCCCCTAAATCCAGTTCGTACTCAGAGCAAATCATTCCGAACGAATCTTCACCGCGAATTTTTACGTGTGAAAGGACAAACGGTTTTCCATTCGGGTCGTGTTGATTGCGAGGAACAACTGCATCGACAAGTCCGACAACAACTTTTTGCTGCGGTGCAACATTGGGCGCGCCGCAAACAATTTTCAAAAAATCATTTCCAACATCAACTTTGCAAACGGAAAGTTTATTTGCGTTCGGATGTTTTGCAACTTCAAGAACTTCGCCGATGACAAAATTTTTATACTTGTCGCCGAGATGTTCGATGCTTTCCACTTCAAGTCCGCGCATTGTTAATTGATGCGCAAGTTCTTCCGAGGTCAAATCGAAATCAACAAATTCTTTGAGCCAGTTAAGAGAGACTTTCATTTACTTCTTTAATTTTTTCATTCCATACGTAACCGATTTTTCTTGCACTGCTAATGCGCGAGAAGATTTTTCAGTATAAACAGTTTCTTGCTTTTGTTCCATCCATGCGGGAGTTAAATTTTCGAGCAAAACATCGGGGTCAATATCCGCTCCGTTACTCCACGCAATAGTTTCAAGTTCTTCATCAACATACACCGAACGAAATAATTTCAAATCATTGCGGAGTGGTTCAAAAATTGGTCCGCGCAAAAAAGGTTCAAGGTCAACGATTTTATTTTTTTCATTCGAGAGACCTAATCGTACTCGGAAATTTTCAAGTGGTGTAACTGAAACGATGTTATACATAAATTCTATGGAAAAAATCTGTAAATCTCTTTTCTATGAAGAAACCTTGTGAATTCCATTACATTACCAACAAGAAAAATTCCCAATCTGTATTCTTTTACTTTGATTCGGTAAGCATTATCAGAACCTTTCATCTTCTTGATATTCTGAATTTCTCTGAGTGATTTTGCTTGTTCAACATTGAGAATCGTTTCAGATAGAGCATCAAGAATACGTTGGTCGTGAATTTTATCAACGTCCCGATAAAACTTATCGCGAAACTTACTTTCCATTTTTCAATCGCTTCATCACAACAGAGCGAGGAACGAATTTTGATTTCCTTCCTTCTTCCATCGCAAGCAATAAACCTACATCTTCTTTTTCTTCACGCGAGAGAAGCATTGAAGAAAAACCAAGTTTCTTCGCTAATGAAAGTATCAATCGTGCATCATTTTTTGTTGTCGTAGTGATTAGAATGTTTTCCATAATTGTAATGATAAAAATTGTTTTCGATGATTTTCTATTTTAAAACTGCCTCAAAAATCTCACATCATTCTCATACAAAATGCGAATATCATCAATGCCGTAACGAAGCATTGCGATGCGTTCAATTCCCATTCCGAAAGCATAACCGGTATATTTTTCAGAATCGTATCCGACAAATTTATACACGTTCGGATTCACCATTCCGCAACCGAGAATTTCCAACCAACCGGAATGTTTACAAACGCGACAACCTTTTCCTTTACACAAAATGCACGTAATGTCCATTTCCGCGCTCGGCTCAGTGAACGGAAAATAACTCGGACGAAATTTAAATTTGATATCGCTTCCGTAAAATTGTTTTGCAAACGCAACGAGCGTTCCTTTCAACTCGCTGAATGTTACGCCTTCATCAACATACAATCCTTCGACTTGATGAAAGAGACAATAACTGCGCGCGCTGATTGCTTCGTTGCGATACACTCTTCCCGGCATTATCACGCGAACCGGCGGTTGTTGATTTTCCATTATTCGAATTTGAACGGGAGAAGTATGCGTACGCAGCAAAATTTTTTCATCAATGAAAAAAGTATCTTGCATATCGCGCGCAGGATGGTCGGTGGGAAAATTCAACGCTTCGAAGTTATGATAATCGTCTTCAATTTCCGGTCCCGTTGCAATCGAAAATCCCATTCCGAGAAATATGCGTTTTATTTCTTCGAGCGTTTGCGTGAGCGGATGTTTTGTGCCAATCCATTTTTTTCTTCCGGGAAGCGATAAATCAATTTTTTGTTCGACGGATTTACTTCCTCCTTCTAATTCTAATTTTTTATTATCGAAAGAAGTTTGTGCAAGTTGACGAAGTTCATTCAATGCTTTCCCAACAAGCGGACGTTGCTCGGAAGAAACATTTTTCATTTCATCGAACAACTCTGCTACAATTCCTTTTCTCGCAAGAAATTTTATACGAAAGTTTTCTGCATCACTCAATGATTTGATTTCGCTGAGTTCGGAGAGGACTTGCTGTTTTATGGTTTCTATTTTTTGTAACATACTTGTAAAAACAAAAAAATCTTCTCAAAGAAATTTGCTACTCACTTCAAAAGTGAGTAGCAAATACTCTTCAAAGAAGATTTAAAGTTACGCTGTTGCGAGTTTACAGATTTCGGCGAACGCTTGCGGCTGATTCGCGGCTAAATCTGCGAGTACTTTACGATTGATCTCGATGGATTTCTTTTTTAAAGCATCCATCAAACGGGAGTACGTTGTACCGTTGAGTCGCGCTGCGGCGTTGATACGAGTTATCCACAATGCGCGGAATTCCCGTTTCTTTCTGCGGCGGTCGCGATACATATACTGCATCGCTTTATCAACGTGATGTTTTGCAACACCGATGAGATTTTTTCGTCTTCCCCAAAAGCCTTTCGCTTGTGCTAATATTTTTTTGCGACGGCGGTGGGAGGCAACTTTATTTTGCGAACGTGGCATAGTTGCACTTACCTTTCATAAGTTTGTGAGTGATATAGGTGAATTAAAAATTATCCTTGCAACAAAACGTCAAATTTTTTCTGTTCGGTTACGTCAACTAAACCGGATTTGCGAAGATTGCGTTTTCGCTTTTGCGATTTCGACGAGAGGATGTGGCTATGAAAAGCGTGGTGGCGTTTCAATTTTCCTGTTCCTGTTCGTGAGAACCGTTTCTTCGCTCCGGAATTGGATTTCATTTTGGGCATAAATTTCCTGTTTGATTATTATGTGTTATAGTGTATTTTCTGAAATATCTTTTTTCTTCTTCTTCGCAGCTTTATCCGGGATAAATATCATAATCATGTGCGAGCCTTCGAGTTTGGTCTGCATTTCCACTTTGGCAATGTCGGAAAGTTGCTCTTCGACCCGTTTGAGTAATTCCGTGCCGTGTTCTTTATACGCAAGTTGCCTTCCACGAAACTGAACAACCGCTTTTACTTTATGTCCCTGCTCAATAAAATGACGCGCGTGCCTCATCTTAAAATCAAAATCATGCGTATCGGTATGCGGATGAAATCGCAACTCTTTTACCTGAGAGACATGCTGATGTTTACGTTGAATTTTTTCTTTCTTCGTCTGGTCATACTGATATTTCCCGTACTCCATAATTTTACAAACGGGCGGCTGGGCATTCGGGACAATTTCTATCAAATCCACTTCCCGTTCACGCGCTATTTGCAGTGCTTCACGCGGATGCATAACCCCGAGTTGCTGGCCGCTATCATCGAGAACGCGAATTTCGGGACTACGAATTTCATCGTTTATTCGGACTGTTCGTTTAACTTCTCTGATTCTTCTATCTCCGGCTTTTACAAATGTTTTTACGATATTTTTTTCTCTAGTATTTCTGAATTTATTTTCGTGATAAATTCTTTTAATTGTTGTGAACCTAAATCGCCTTTTTTATGCTGGCGAACTGAAACTGCGTTTGCTTGTTTTTCTTTTTCTCCAACGACAAGCATATACGGAACTTTCTTCATTTCCCAATCGCGGATTTTGTAACCAATTTTTTCGCTGCGTTCATCGAACTCAACACGAACATTGTTTTCTTTCAATTGTTGGAAAACATTTTTCGCGTATTCATTCAGCGAATCGGTAATGGGCAGAACGGCGACTTGAACCGGCGAAAGCCATGTCGGAAATGCTCCGGCAAAATGTTCTGTCAATACGCCGATAAATCTTTCGAATGAACCGAAAATTGCGCGATGAATTGCAACGGGACGTTTTCTCGTTCCGTCAATATCAACGTATTCAAGTTCAAATCGTTCGGGCAACATTACAAAATCGAGTTGAATTGTTGCAACTTGCCATTCGCGATTGAGAGCATCTTTAATTTGAATATCAATTTTCGGTCCGTAAAATGCGCCGTCTTTTTCTTTCACGCCGAAAGGAATATTATTGCTCACCAACGCTTGTTTCAAATTCGCTTCCGCTTGTTCCCAAAGTTTTGCATCGCCCATCGCGCCATCAGGTTTTGTCGAAAGTTTGTACGTCGGCTTCAATCCAAAAATGGAATAAAAAAATTCGACCAGTTCAATGAGATTCGTAATCTCTTCTAAAATTTGTTCGGGACGACAGTAAATATGCGCGTCGTCCATTGTTATTTGCCGAACACGAAACAATCCGCCAAGCGCGCCGGAAACTTCGTTGCGATGTAATCTTCCGATTTCTGAAAAACGTAACGGCAAATCGCGGTAACTTCGCAAAGCGTGTTTATACACGTACGTGCTTTCAGGACAATTCATTGGTTTCAGACTGTAAATCGTTTCGTCTGCTTCGAGTCGAAACATATTTTCCTGATAGTGCGCCCAATGTCCGGAACGTTCCCACAAATCTTTTTTCACCAACATCGGCGTGTTGATTTCCTGATAGCCGCGTTTATCAAGTTCACTTCGTAAAAATTTTTCCAACTCACGGAAAATTATCATTCCCTTCGGTAACCAAAATGGCGCGCCGGGAGAAATTTCGTGGAAGACAAATAAATCAAGTTCTTTTCCGAGTTTGCGATGGTCTCGGCGTTTTGCTTCTTCAAGTTGAAATAAATACTCGTCGAGTTCTTTTTTGGTTGGAAAAGTAATTCCGTACACTCGCTGAAGCATTTTATTTTTTTCGTCGCCACGCCAATACGCTCCCGTTGCGCTCAACAATTTAATCGCTTTTATTTTTCCCGTCGAAGGAACGTGTGGACCGCGACATAAATCAGTGAACGTTCCGTGTTTGTAAAACGTAATCGCGTCGCCGTTTGTTTTCAGTCCTTCAATAAGTTCGACTTTGTATTCATTGCCGAGGTTTTTGTAAAACGCAAGGGCATCATCCGCTGAAATTTCGGAGCGAATATACGGAACATCGCGCTTTGTTAACTCCTCCATCTTCTTTTCGATTTTTAACAAATCGTCGGGAGAAAGTGTATAATCGCCTAAATCTATATCGTAATAAAAACCGTTTTCAATCGGCGGACCAATCGTAAATTTCGCTTGTGGAAAAAGTGATTGAATCGCTTCCGCCATTAAATGCGCAGAGGAATGCCAATACGCAAATTTTCCGCCGTCGCTATCCCATTTCAGAATTTTCAGCGATGCATCATTCGGAATTGCACGCGATAAATCCCAGATGTCGCCGTTCACTTCCACAGCAAGCGCTTCTTCTGCAAGGCGTTTGCTGATAGATTCGGCGATTTGCTTTCCCGTTACGTTCTGTTCAAACTGTTTTACGGTTCCGTCGGGATATGTAATATTGATTGTTGGCAATGCGTATAGAAACAAAAAATCGGAGATATTCTCCGATTTTCACATAAAAGAGTTATATGGAATTGAAAATCTGATTTTTGCGGCGAAAATATAGGAAAATTTAAATGTCGAGCAAAAAGAAAGTTGCAAAGACTTTTTTGTATTTTCTCCAGAATTTATTATCGCATTATGAACTCTCCTTATCAAAATCTATCGTTTTCTGTTTCACTCACCTTTGACGACGTGCTTCTTCTTCCACAATACTCCGAAGTATTACCAAATGAAGTTGATACATCCGTTTCACTTTCAAAAAAATTACATTTGAAAATTCCGATTCTCTCTTCGCCAATGGACACAGTTACAGAAAGCGAAATGGCAAGCGTAATTGCAAACGAAGGTGGAATGGGAATAATTCACCGCAATCTTACAGTTGAAAAACAAGCACATGAAGTTGCAAAAGTAAAATCAAAAAATAAAAAAGCATTAGTCGGCGCGGCAGTTGGAGTTGGTGAAGATTACAAGAAACGAGCATCCGCATTAGTGAACGAAGGAGTTTCCACGCTTGTTATTGATACGGCGCATGGTCATTCCAAAAAAGTAAAAGATGCATTGCAATTTTTACGAAAGGAATATTCTTCGCTTGTGTTGATTGCAGGAAACGTTGGAACGAGCGACGGTGCAAAATTTCTTATTGATAACGGAGCGGATATTCTTCGCGTCGGAATTGGTCCCGGTTCTATTTGTACAACGAGAATTGTTGCCGGCGTTGGTGTTCCGCAACTTTCCGTAATTATGGAAACATCGAAAGTTGCAAAGCAAAATAATATTCCAATCATTGCTGATGGTGGAATCAAAAATTCTGCCGATGTTGTAAAAGCGCTTGCTGCCGGTGCGAGTGTTGTGATGTTAGGAAATTTACTTGCAGGAACGGACGAAAGCCCCGGCGAACTGATTGAACTGCACGGAAGAAAATTCAAACACTATCGCGGAATGGGTTCAATAGGCGCAATGCAAGGAGTCGGCGGAGATAGATATACAGGAGGCTTGAAAGCCACGACGAAAACTGTCGCGGAAGGAGTTGTAGGAAGAGTTCCGTATCGCGGAAGTTTAGCGAATGTCATTTCACAAATTCTCGGCGGACTTCGTTCAGGAATGGGATACGTTGGTGCAAAAAATATTTCCGAACTTCACAGGAAAGCGCAATTTACTTTCATCACGAAAGCGGGAATGAGAGAAAGTTTACCGCACGATGTGCAAATTATGAGTGAGGCAATGAGATAAAAATGAGGAAGAAACTTTATATTTCACTCGAATAAAATTTAGGAAAGAAACTATTTTATGAACCGAAATGAACTCATCGAAAAAACAGCTGCATACGTTCAAATGCTGCACGAGGACAAAATGAAAGAGGTGCTGAATTTTGCAGAATATCTACTCTTTAAGCAAGAGGAATTTGAGTTGCAAGAAGGAATTAAAATACTTGCTTCACAATCGAAAAATTTTGCTTTCCTTGACCAAGAAGAAGAAATCTACACCAAAGCCGATTTAATTGAACGATACAAATGAAAAAAGGCGATATTGTTCTCGTTCCTTTTCCCTATACAGATTTATCAGCAACGAAAATTCGACCAGCATTGGTATTATCAACTGAACTTAATGATGTGACTCTTGCTTTCATTTCGACGAATATAAAATTTCGAACTGATTCTGATGTGTTTCTTGCAAAAAATGAATCAAATAAACTCAAGTTTGATTCCCTCCTTAAATTAAACAGATTATTAACGCTCACATCTGATTTAGTTGAAGGAAAAATTGGCGAACTCACCACTTACGAGTTAACAAAAGTTGACAAAGCGTTATTGAAAGTTTTCAAAATTCAAAATCTCTTTTGAACGTTGAAACACGAAACCATTGCCATACTTGATTTCGGTTCACAATTCTCGCAACTCATTTGCAGAAGAATTCGTGAACTCAACGTGTACGCAGAATTATTTCCGAATGATGTCACGAGCGAAGAATTATTTTCTCACAACATCAAAGGAATAATTCTTTCCGGCGGACCATCAAGTGTGTACGAACAAGATTCTCCAAAACTCCATCACTCCATCACTCCATCACTCCATCACTCCATTACTCCAATCTTTGGCATTTGTTACGGAATGCAACTCCTCGTCAGTGAACTTGGCGGAAAAGTTGCAACGAGCGATAAGCGTGAATATGGTTTTGCAGAAATAGAAATCGAAAGCGTAAGCGGAATATTTTCTTCACTCGAAAAAAAACAAAATGTATGGATGAGTCACGGCGATGAAGTGGAAGAATTGCCAAACGGATTTTCAAAAATTGCTTCGAGTGTGAATTGCAATTTTGCCGCAATGGAAAATGCTGAAAAGAAAATCTTCGGCGTTCAATTTCATCCCGAAGTTGAGCATACTCAAAACGGTAAAACAATTCTCAAAAATTTTATCTTCGATATTTGTAAATGTAAAGGTGATTGGTCAACAAAAAGTTTTATTGATGAATCCGTTGAAGTAATTCGCAAAAAAGTTGGGAAAGAAAAAGTTCTTCTCGGTTTATCCGGAGGAGTTGATAGTTCGGTAACTGCGGCATTACTCCACAAAGCAATCGGCGAACAACTTACGTGCGTTTTTGTTGATAACGGTTTACTGAGAAAAAACGAATTTGAAAGCGTTCAACAAACCTTCAGTTCTTATCCACATTTCAATTTAGTTGCCGTTGATGCAAAAGAAAAATTTCTTTCTGTATTAAAAGGAATAATTAATCCCGAAGAAAAAAGGAAACTCATCGGTAAAACTTTTATCGAAGTGTTTGAAGAAACAATTCATTCATCCGTCGTTGCGAGGAGCGAAGCGACAAAGCAATCTCCCAAACATCAAAAGATTGCTTCGCTGCCGCTCGCAATGACAAATAGTAGTTACAAATATTTAGCACAAGGAACACTCTATCCCGATGTCATCGAAAGCGCACATCCTGAACGAAAAAAAGCGCAGACAATAAAAACTCACCACAATGTTGGCGGATTACCAAAAGATTTGAAGTTTGAACTCATCGAACCGTTACGATATTTATTCAAAGATGAAGTGCGTGAAGTCGGTTTGCAACTTGGTTTACCGAAAGAAATTGTGTTTCGCCATCCGTTTCCGGGACCGGGATTAGCGGTGAGAATTATCGGTGATATTACAGAAGAAAAATTACATTTACTCCGCGAAGCAGATACAATTTTTATTGAAGAATTACGAAACGTAAATCTTTATGAAAAAGTTTGGCAAGCATTTGCAGTTTTGACTTCTGTGCAAAGTGTGGGCGTTATGGGAGACGGAAGAACGTACGATTACTTGGTTGTGTTGCGTGCTGTAACAAGTAATGATGGAATGACTGCCGATTGGGCGAAACTTCCGAATGAACTTCTCGCAAAAGTTTCTTCTCGAATTGTGAATGAAGTTCGCGGCGTAAATCGCGTTGCGTACGATATTACTTCCAAACCGCCTGCAACTATTGAGTGGGAATAAACTTCACTACTCCTCCTTCATTTTAATATCCAGCACTTTTACTTCGGTTCTTCGATTTAATTTTCTTCCTTCGGGATTATCGCTGCCATCGGGATTTTCATTCGGCGCAATCGGTTGACTTTCGGAATAGGCGCGAAACATAAGCCGCTCACTTTTTATTCCTAACTTGAGAAAATAGTGGATAACGTTGAGCGCGCGCGATTGAGATAATCCTGCATTAAATTCATCGCTTCCTTTATTATCCGTGTGCGCTCCCACTTCAACAATAATGGTAGGATGCTGCTTCAAATACGTTGCAACGGTATCAAGCGACGATTGAAATTCAGGAGTTAAGTCGGTTCTCCCGAATTCAAAACGAATCGAACTCAATATTTGTCCAACGTACAACGAAATTTTTTCCAGTGTCATTTCAATATTCAATGTATCATTATCGGAAACTCCTTGTGTATCTATCTTTTTTGAAAGAGATAGATAGCCGGATTTTGTAGCGATAATCCTGTAATTGTTCTCCGACGGCGCTTGAAACAAAAAATTTTTATTCGGCAATGTTCTCTCTCCATCAACTTCTTCCCCGCTTGCAACATCAACGAGCGATACATCAACATCTTCAAGTATTTCTTGCGATGAACTGTCTTTCACGTTGCCGGTGATAATAACCACCGGCATTACTTTCGGCGGAGTAATCCAATGATAAGAATAAATATCATCGCAGCACGTTGCAGTTTGTCCGCTTTCTTTCATTCCTCCATCGCGATTGGAAGTCAAAAAACCATCGCCGAGAAAAACGTTTGCGCTAAAAAAAATATCGTCAACACCTGAGTTCAACGGATAACCGAGGTTTTTTACTTCACTCCATTTTGCAAGCGCTCCTTCGCTTTGGAAAATATCAAATCCTCCGCAACCGCGATGACCTTCCGAACTGAAATATAACGCGCGTGTTCGTTGATGATAATACGGCGATGCTTCGTTTTCGGATGTGTTAATTACGTTTCCACAATTTTTCGGTGGAGAAAATATTCCATCGCGCGAAATCGTGGAATACCAAATATCATTTCCACCAAAACCACCGGGACGATTGGAAACGAAATACAAAATTTGCTCTCCCCGCTTTCCATTTGCAATTGTCGGTTGTGTGGCGATGTAACCTTGTAAATTGATTTCATCATTCAATGGTTGCGACGTTTGCCATTTCCCATTTTCAAATTTGCTCACGTATAAAAAACACTCAAGTGTATTCATCTCCGATTGCTGACATCGCGTAAAGTACAATCGTTTACCGTCGGGAGAAAATGCACCGTTGCCGGTATAAAACTGTGAATCGTTCAGCGCTTCTATTTCTCTGGCAACACTCCACTCTGAATTTATTTTCGTTGTCTGAAAAAGTTGCGCGGAAATTTTATTTGTAGTAGTTGTATCGAAAATATTTCTACGTGTTGATGTGAACAGCAGTGAGGATGAATCAAAAGGAATTGCTGCAAAATCAGAATATGTCGAATTGATTTGAGCGCCAAGATTTTTAATTCGTATTCGTAAAGGATTTTTTTTCAATGAATCGGCAACCGCGCAAGCATCAATTTCTTTTCGGGAACGTGCAATGAACAATGTATTGTAAAAATCCGACGTATCGTTTGCAATTTTTTCGAATTCGTTTTTCGCTTCATCATATTCCTCTAACGTTTTCAAACACAGTGCTAACCAATATTGCGCTCGCGAATATTCCGGAACGTTCAAATCGAGAACATCTTCGTAGAAATCCTTTGCTGTTTGATAATCGCGAATGAAACGATAGGATTCTGCAAGTCGGAACGCAACGAAAACATTTTCCGGTTCGCTATCGTATATTTTTTCATACAAAGAAATCGCTTGCGGATAATTTTCTTCTTCAAAAAATTTATGTGCTGAATTGAGCAGTGACGAATCGGTTTGCGCATTCATTTTCTGAAAACACATACAGCAGTAATAAACGAACAATATTCTTATCCAAAACATACGTTTCAAAACCGAAAACATGGAATGAGTAGAATTTCCCGCAGCGATTTTTCTCCGCCGTTATACACGAGCGAAAGTTCAAATCCGCCGTTGAAATTAGATCCAGTATTGAGTTGGGAAATATTCACATCGTAACTGAAACCAAACGTAAAACTTTTGTACTCAACTCCGGTCGTTGCAATAAGCGCATCGCCAAAACGGAATGATGAGCCAAAGAAAAATGCATTCCCGTTTGCAACATACTGCGCAAGTATTCCGGCATTTATTTCCTTTGCAGTGTTCTGCTTCATCCATAACATTTGTGGAATGAGAAACAACGTTTCGCTCAAACGGTATGACGCACCTCCATATAAAATTATTTTTTTTGAAAGCAAACTTGTTCCGTTGAGAAACGATTCATTCGGTTCCGTGAGATGAAAAACTGATACGCCAAAAAACGGAAGAATGAGTTGCGATGATGACCGTTTATCATAATACCAAAACATTCCCGCGCCGACATCCCAATACGAAATCGAACTGTTACCGAAATGTTCTCCGTTGGAAATTGTCGGGTCAAAAATTCCATTGATAAATTGATTGTTGAAAATCAATTTGGAAAAATTTATACTCTTGGAAATCAATCCTCCCTGAACACCGGAGAGAATGTGATGATATTTTTTTCTCCCCAGCGGAAAATTAAATGATGCAGAAATTTTTCCATCAAGTGTTTTCAACCCGCCATCACCAGCGGAAGAATTGAGAATAAAAATTCCAATGCCAAGTTTTTCAAACAGCGACATATCAAAGGAAACAGACGACGTGATATAATTATTCGGCGTGATACTCCGTCCCTGACTTCGATAATTGGAAACGATACGATACGTTTTCTTCGTCCAGCCGGTCATTGCGGGATTGAGAAATAACGGCGACGAAGAATACTGCGAGAAGTGCGCATCCTGTGCTTGTGCGGTGAATATGCTTATGGTAAAACACACGAAGAATATTTGGTAATATTTTTTTTGAGAAAATATTTTCATCGCAGCAACGTAATATTTCCTTTCTTAAAATATCTTTGTCCGTCAATTCCCGTTCCTTGGAAGTAATAAACGTACACGCCGATATCCTGCAATTTGCCTTTATACTTTCCGTTCCAGCCGTTTCCTTGACCGACTTGATTTGATTCAAAAACGAGTTCGCCCCACTGATTGAAAATTTTAAACTCCGCTTCTGTTATGCCAAATCCGATAACGTAAAATTCATCATTCACTCCATCTCCGTTCGGCGTAAAGGCGTTTGGGATATTGAAGAGTGAACCAACCGTACGCGTCTTTGCAATCGTATCAGAACAACCGAAACGATTGGTAACGATGAGCGTAATTGTCGCATTCAGCGTACTTTGAGAATACGTGTGTATCGGAAGTGAATCGTGCGATATCCCTCCGTCGCCAAATTCCCAAAAATATTTTTGTCCTATTGAACGAGTTCCTGTACTGATAAATTTTATTGGAACTGATGGAATGATTGTCGTTGGTTCAGTTATAAAATCTGCTTTCGGCAGAGGAAATACTTCAATTAATTGCGATGTAGTATCGCTGCAAATTCCGTTCGAAACGACGAGAGTCACCAAATATAATCCTGCGTCAGAATAAATATGTGTTGGATGTTCTTCTGTTGAAAGAGACGAACTGTCGCCGAATGTCCACTCGTAGGAAAGCGCAAACTGCGATTGGTTTACAAAGATCACCGGCAAACTCACACAAGGGAGTAACGGATTCGGTTGAAATTGTGCTGAAACATTTTCTATAATTGTTACAGAATGAACGACCGTATCTGCACATCGCGCATTTTTTGCAATAAGCATCACGCGGTACGTACCTGCTGATACGTAACGATGTACCGGGTTTTCGACGCGCGAAATATTTCCATCGCCAAAATTCCACAACAGCGAATCGGCATTGTGCGATGCGTTCTGAAATGTTACTGAAGAGGATAAGCAGAGCAGAGAATCACTGACGGAAAAGATTGCAACGGGGCGATGGAGAACCGTAACAGTTTGTGTAACGGTATCCGAACAAACCGGATTGGCTGCAACGAGCGTAACAATATATGTCGCGGCATTACTATAACTATGCTGCGGGTTACGTTGCAAAGACGTTGTACTATCGCCGAAATCCCAAAAATAATTTGTTGCGAACTGTGAACTGTTGGTAAACGCAAAATTATCATTCTCGCACGCAGAGGAATTTTGCACAGAAAATCCTGCTTGCGGTTTTTGCGTAACAGAAACCGGTTGAACAATGGAATCACTGCAAGTTCCATTGAGAGAAACTAATTTGACCTGAAAATCTCCCCCATTGATGAACGTATGAACCGGATGCATATCAAAAGAGAGCGGACTTCCATCGCCGAAATTCCAGATGTATGTACTTGCATTCATCGAAGCATTAGAAAAGGTTATCGGCATTCCATTGCATGCCGGGAGGTTCGTAACGGAAAATTGCGCAGTCGGACTTGGGAGAATCGTAATGAGCTTCGAAAGCGTGTCGGAACAAAATCCATTCGTTGCAACCAACATAACGGTAAAGGTACCGAGCGTATCATATTGATGAGTTGCATTGACAATTGAGGAAAGAGGAGTTCCGTCGCCGAAATTCCAATAATACCGAAATGCGTTTTGCGACGTATTTTGAAACGCTGCGAGGGATTGAACACAAAGGGAATCTTCGGCGATAGAAAATGAAGCAACAGGTGAAGGCAGCACGGTAACAGTATCACGCGCAGTATCTTCGCAACTCCCGTTGGAGCATATCAAACTGACAATAAACGTTCCCGTTCTTGTGTACGTGTGCACAGCATTGGTATCGAAAGAAAAACTGCTGTCGCCGAACTCCCACCGATATAAATTCGCAAACTGAGATAAGTTTTGAAAGACAAACGGCGTTCCAAAGCAAACGCTATCAGCGTTCGTGAAAAATAGTGACTGAGGAGATGGAAGCACAAGCACGGAATCTGTCAAGGTATCGCTGCACGAACCGCGAATAACAACAAGCGAAACCTGAAAATTTCCCGGTGATGCGTAATAGTGTTCATCGGGAGAATTATCCGTTATCGTGTCGGTGCCGTCGCCGAAAGACCAACGATATTTCTTTGCATTAACACTGAGATTCGTAACCCGTAACGGTGTATTGATACACAACACCGAATCCGAAAGTTGAAATAACGCTTGCGGAGAGATGTTCACTTTAATGGATTTAACAATGGAATCTGCGCAGATACCGTTTCGTACAACCAATTTCACTTTATACGTTCCTGCTCTCGAAAAAATATGCGTTGGCGATGAATCGGTGGAAACAGGCGAGCCATCCTTAAAATCCCAAAAGAATTGTGTTGCGTTAGAGGAGGTATTGAAAAATTTCACCGTAGTTCCGCCGCACGGTCTCGAATCGGAAAATGAAAAATTTGCAGTGGGATTCGCAATAACCTGAATAACGTTGCTCATTGTATCCGCAAAGAAATTATTTGATGCAACGAGTGTTACCGTGTAAGTACCTGCCGCTGAGTATTTATGTTTCGGATTTTTACTCTTTGAAGTTGAACCATCGCCGAAATTCCAGAAAAACTTCTTTGCATTCACCGAAGTATTTATAAACACCGCTTTCTCTTTTTGACATATCGGGGTGTTGTATGTAAAATTCGCATCCAGTTGAAATCCAAATGTTTTCCTCATCGTATCGGAACAAAGGCCACCGTGAACGAACGTGATTAAGGTAACCGTAACCGAAGAAAAATTATTTCGATATACGTGCGTTGGGGAAAACTCCGTTGATGTAGAACGGTCGCCGAAATTCCAGAAGTAGGTAATATCGCCCCCCGTTGTGCTTAGATTGGTAAAGGTAATCGGAACATCGGGAAGAAAATCGGATGGCGTTGCAATAAAATCCGCGACTGGAATTTCATACACCATTATTCCCATATTGAAAGAACGGACACACGACCCATTGTTCGCTAACAACGTAACAGTGTAAAACCCTGATGAATCAAATGCGTGTTCGGGGTTTCTTAAATTCGAGGTGTCTCCGTCCCCGAAATCCCAACGATAGGTTGATGCATTGGTAGAAAGATTATTGAAAGAAACTATTTCTCCCGTACAGACTTTTTGCCTGTCAACATTGAACAGAGGAACGGGAGGTGTTGTAACTGTTATGTTCATTTGTGCAGTATCCGAACAAACGGAATTCGTTACAATAAGGACTACCGTGTAGTTTCCTAATAGGTTATACGAATAAAGAGGATTTCTGAATGTAGAAACACTCCCGTCGCCAAAATTCCAAAAATACGATGTTGCATTGAGCGAGTGATTATTAAACTGAATCGGAAGACTGCTGCACGCCGCATTGGAATCGAATGAAAATGCGGCGGTCGGTTGTGCAATCACAGTTATAGTACGAACAAGAGTATCGGGAGTTCCCACTCCCAACGCAATCAATGATACAGAATATGTTCCTGCTATCGAGAAGATATGTACCGGGTTTTCGAGAGTTGAAATAGGCGTTCCATCGTGAAAATCCCAAACATACGATGTAGCATTGAGAGAAAGGTTCGTAAACGCAATACCATCGTACTCGCAAACGATGGTATCCGAATTGAAATCCGCAAACGGAGCAAAGACAAATGTTTTCGTAACCGAATCTGCGCAGCCGGAACTATTCGTTATAACAAATAAAACTTCAACGCTATCTTTATTCGAGTTATAAATATGAGTTGGATTTTCTATACCGCTATGAAAATTATCTCCAAAATTCCAATAGAGCGATGCATCGGAATCGGAAATACTCGTGTTGAAAAAAGAAATAGAAGTTTGTTGACGAAATTCAGTCGGCACCGTAACAAACGATGCTGACGGTACTGTTCCAATGGTAATAGACTGATACGCGGTATCACTCCGAGTATTATTTGCTGCGATAAGTTGAACGAGAAATGTTCCACTTCCATTATATATATGAACCGGATTTATTTCATGAGAAATTAAACTTCCATCGCCAAAATTCCACTGAAAGGTGTCTGCATGTTGGGATAGATTTGTAAATACAACCGGCATTCCTTCACAAAACGGCGGAGTTGTCTCGAACAACGCTTTCGTGATAAAGTAAAATGACTTTCTACTCGTATCCACACAGCCATTTTCCGATGTAACAATAAGCGTGACGGTAACAGAATCAAACAAGTTTTGAAATGTATGCGTTGGGTCTCTTTGTGTTGAAGAATCTCCATCGCCAAAATACCACCGGTATGTTTGTCCCGAAGTAACGCTTCCGGTATAATTGAACTGAATCAACTGGTTCGGTTCAATGCTCGAAGGATTCGTACTAAACCTTGCTCTCGGCGTTCCGCTGACTGTTACCGTGCGTTCAATCGTATCAGCAATCCCGCTTCCCGAAATCGCAATCATTTGCACTGCATAGTTGCCGGTATTACGAAATACGTGTTGTACTTCTGTCCCGGTTTCAAACGGAGTTCCGTCATCGAAATCCCAGATGATTGTTTGTGCGCAACGGGAAGAACTCGTGAAGGTAGCGACTTCGTCTTTACAAAGCGGTGCGGTATAAGAAAAATCAATCGAATCCTTTACATAAATTAATAACGTTTTCACATTCGAGCCGTATATCGGACAAGCATTATCTTTGATGAGTATATTCACAATGTATGGTTGCGACCGTATTTGCGAACAACGCGTATTTAAACAAAATGTTCCTTGGATAATTCCATACGAAGGTGAGGGGTTGCTCCAACTCCACGTATTGCTATCAATTGCCGTTGAAATGCTCATCGTCAATCTGTTTTTTGTTGTATCATTATCAGAATCAACGCCGACAAAATCAACGCAATATTGATTTCCTGCATAAACGGTAACAGCTGAAAAATTTGGTGAGATGAATCTGGGAATCAAATTATTGCACAATACAACGGTAATTTGAAGGTCGCGTACCACCTCACCGATTTTCATTCCATTTCGAAATTCTTCAACCCGTAATGCCATAATTGCAATTTCTCCGGCATTTGTTGGAGTAAAACTAACGTCTCCACTTTGTGAATTTATACTTAAGGGGGGGTTGGACGTAATCGGATTTGTTGCAGACCAGGGAGAAAAATAATTTACTGCTTGAGTTGCCGTTTGCATACACGGAACAAGAGAATATGCTAACGAATCTCCGTCCACATCATATGCACCGGAATTATAAACAAACAAATTATTCGCACAAACAAAGAGAGAAGGATAATTCAGAAATTGAGGAGAAGTGTTTCTTGGGGCTCGATTAACATCTATCGTCGTCGAAATATACCAGGGACCGCCTGCACCCCCGGTGGTAATAAATAGACTGCGACAGCAATTTTCAAATGAAAACCGATATCCTCCAATCGGACCAGGAGTTGGGATTGAAACCGTTTTGGACATTAACCATTCTTCTACACCGTACGGATGAACGACGCTCTGGCACGACGTACTTTCTGATGAACAAACATTCGTAATGTCACTAACTGAAATATGTTCAAGTACTATCGTCTGCAGACCGTTTAATGGAGGTTCGACTTGTAAATAACCATATCCATAGTACTCAACCCCTTTACAATCACGGTATGCTCTTACAGACAGCTTATAGTTATCGCCACCGAGATATTCATAGGTAATTTGCCCTCCAAAAAAATGATCGGCTCGGACTTCATAATAAAAAATGAAGCAAGACCATAATAAAAATATTTTACTAAACCTTTTCAAAAAAAAGAATACTCTTTCTATTTTTTTATTTTCAACTTTCCGATTACGTCTTCCACGCTCGAATACCCTTTTCTCTCCATCACCCCTCTCAACTCATTTTCAATTCTCTCAAAACATTGAACTCCTTCCTCTACAAGTGTTGTTCCTATTTGCACTGCGGTTGAGCCGCATAAAAGAAATTCAAACACATCGCTTCCGTTTTTTATTCCGCCAACGCCGATGATGGAAATATTTTTGTTCAGTAACTCGTAAAATTTTCTCACATTAGCAAGCGCAGTTGGTTTTACGTACTTCCCTCCTATTCCGCCGAAACCTCCTTTCGGTTTTATGAGTGCAGTTTCTGATTCAATATCAATCGCTAATCCATTTCCTAAAGAATTTATACACGTTACAAACGCAAGCGGGGATTGATTCAATACAGTCGCCATTTGTTCAAAGTGAATGAAATCAAAATACGGAGGAAGTTTTATGCCAAGTGGTTTTTTACAAACAGAGAAAACTTTTTCGAGAAGAATTTTTGATTGCTCAAAATCATAACCGACTTGCGGTTTGCCAATGAGATTTGGACACGATAAATTGAGTTCGAGAAAATCAATTTCTGAAATTGCAGAAAGTTCTTTCACAATCGTAACATTATCCTCGAACGTCATCCCCGAAACGCTGACGATGTACGGTTTTCCGAATTGTTTCAACTTTGGCGAAAACTCCGCATACTTTTTGTAACCGAGATTCGGAATTCCCATGGAATTAATTGAGCCAAACGGAAGCGCGGAATATCGCGGTTCAGGGTTTCCACTTCGTGGTTCAAGTGTGCACGATTTGGAAAGTATTGCTCCTGATTTGGATTTGCCGATTGATTCAAGTTCTTCCAACATCATACACAACGCGCCGGAAGCATTGTAAATACAGGATGGGAAAAAAACATTTGCGATGGTTGTGGAGAGATTTATCATACGTAAAAAATTTTGCGAAGGAATTTACAAAAATTTCAGCAACGCACTTCTTTTACACCATCACAATATTTGTATATTTGCGCCCGAAAATTTCACCTCATATTTTTCCACTTCTCTTAATGAAACACAATGCCTCATAGATTCGAGGTGATTTCGCGGCACAAAGAAACGCGAGCCGAACTTCGACTCAACAAACTTCGCTCGCTCGGATTCGTTGACGTTCAGCGTTTCTATCTTCTCGATTGCATTACTATCTCCTCCGACTTCTCCCCTTCTCAACTTCAAACTATCGCCGACTCACTTTCCAATCCCGTTTCACAAAAAATATATATTGATGAACCGTTTCTACCGAACGAATTTACGTGGGCAATTGAAATTGGCTTTCATCCGGGAGTAACGGACAATGTGGGAAATACGGCGAGGGAAATTATTCTTGACCTCTTAAATTGTCATTCTGAGCGCAGTGAAGCAAAGCGAAACGAAGTCGAAGAATCTCTTTCCGTTTACTCTTCAACCTTGATGTTGCTTGATGGATTTCTTTCAATGGGACAAGTGCAAAAAATTTCTGAATATTTTGCGAACTCGCTTATTCATTCCATCAGAATTAAAAACAGAACTTCGTATCGCAACGGAAAAGGAATGGGAATTCATATTCCGAAAGTTGAACTCAAACCGCATCCGCAGGCAGACGAAGTGAATTTGACTGTAAGCGATGAAGAACTTTTGAAAATCGGAAAGTTGGGAATCGTTGATAGAATTGATGAAAACGGAAATGAAATTCGCCGCGGTTCGCTTGCATTGGATTTAGATTATTTGAAAACGATACAGAACTATTTCAAAACATTAGGAAGAAATCCCACCGATGTTGAACTCGAATCACTTGCACAAACGTGGAGTGAGCATTGTAAACACACAATCTTCGCCGCGCAGATTGATGACATTGAAGACGGAATTTTCAAACACTACATCAAACGGGCAACGGAAGAAATCCGAAAAGCAAAAGGGGAAAATGATATTTGCGTTTCTGTTTTTCACGATAATGCCGGTGGAATAATTTTCGATGAAAATTTTGTCGTAACTGATAAAGTGGAAACGCACAACACGCCATCTGCGCTTGACCCGTTTGGCGGCGCAGTTACAGGAATTCTCGGAGTAAATCGCGACACAATCGGATTTGGAAAAGGAGCAAAACCAATTTTGAATCGCTTTGGATTTTGTTTTGGTTTTCCCGATGATGAACAACAACTCTATCGCGATAAAGAAAAAAATAATCCGCTTCTTCTTCCGAAAAGAATTATGGAAGGAGTGATTGAAGGTGTAAATGTTGGTGGAAATTGCAGCGGTATTCCAACGCCGCAAGGATTTTTGTATTTCGATGAACGCTACAAGGGGAAGCCGCTTGTGTTTGTAGGAACAGTTGGATTGATTCCTCGCACTAGTCGTTCTGAGCGAAGCGAAGAATCTCCCAAATCGGACAACCATTCACTTATTGAAAAGCAAACACAAGTCGGCGATTACATCGTAATGATTGGCGGAAGAGTTGGTCAAGATGGAATTCACGGCGCAACATTTTCTTCCGAAGCGTTGAATGAAGCAAGTCCATCAACCGCAGTGCAAATCGGCGATGCAATTACACAAAAAAAACTTTCCGATGCAATTGTAAAAGAAGCGCGAGATTTGAATTTGTTCAACAGCATTACGGATAACGGCGCAGGTGGACTTTCATGTTCCGTTGCAGAAATGGCGAAAGAGTGTGGCGGATGTTTTGTCGAATTGGAAAAAGTTCCGACAAAATATCCCAATCTTCCTCCATGGAAAATCTGGATTTCGGAATCGCAAGAACGGATGACGCTCGCAATTCCAAAACAAAAATGGAAAACATTTTTTGATTTGATGACACGACGCGGAGTGGAAGCAACAATTATCGGCGAATTTACCAACAGCGGAAAATGTGTTGTTACATTCAACGGAAAAGAAGTGATGAATGTTGATTTGGATTTTCTCCACAATGGATTGCCGAAAAAGAAATTAGTAAGTAGTAATCAGCAGTCGGCAGTCAGCAGAGAGCAAAGAGCTGAGAACACTTCTATTACTCCATTACTCCATTACTCCATTACTCCAACAGGTAACTCACAACTCGCAACTCGCAACTCGCAATTTTTTCAACTTCTCTCCCATCCAAATATTTGCAGCACAGAATTCGTTTCACAACAATACGACCACACAGTTCAAGGAACAACAATCATAAGTGGGTTGCAAGGAAAAGGAAGAGTGAACGGAAACGCAAGCGTGATTCGCCCGCTCTTTAATTCGTGGAAAGGAGTTGCTGTTTCGCAAGCGTTGTATCCGCATCTTACCGAATCAAATCCATATGCAACTGCAGGAATAACCATTGACCAAGCAATTCGAAACCTTGTCGCAGTTGGAGTTTCCCTCAATCACATTGCATTGCTTGATAATTTTTGTTGGTGCGATCCCAACAATCCCGAACGACTATTTCAACTGAAGGAAACCGCGCGTGGATGTTATGATTTTGCTGTTGGATTCGGAACACCGTTTATTTCCGGCAAAGATTCGATGTTCAATGATTTTCATGGCTATAATGAACAAGGAAATGAAGTAAATATTTCCGTGTTGCCAACATTGTTGATTTCTTCCCTCGGAGTTGTGAATGATGTTCGCAAATGTGTTACGATGGATTTGAAAAGTGAAGAAGATGATATATTTCTTGTTGGAAATAATACAAAAGAAATTATTCCGAATATTTCCGAAACAATTTCAAACTGTAAAGTAATTGAAGAAGCAATTGATTATGAAATTCTTTCCTCATCGTATGCAATTGGTTTTGGCGGAATTGGAATTGCATTAACAAAAATGAGTATTGCAGGACAACTTGGAATTGATGTTCAACTCGATGAAGAATTTTTATTCGCAGAAACCCCATCACGATTTCTTGTAACTGTTACAAAAGAAAACGTAGAACAATTTTCCAAAATTGTTACAGAAAAAAATGTTACCGCAACAAAATTAGGAAGAGTTCTTTCTTTCAATAAATTTTCTATAAAGAATTTGAAGAATGAAAACGTAATTGAAACAACCGTTGAAGAATTAGAAATCACATACAAAAATACTTTTCTCGGATTCTAATGAACTCGAAACTCGAAACTCGAAACTCGAAACCCAAAACTTTTATCCTTTCCGGTTACGGACTCAACTGCGAAGAAGAAACAAAAACTGCATTTGAACTTGCCGGAGGAAACGCCGATATTATTCATATCAATGATTGGAATGAGAATAAAACTATCATCAATGATTATCAAATCTTTACAGTTCCCGGCGGATTTTCTTACGGCGATGATACCGGTTCGGGAAATGCGATGGCGAATAAAATCAGAAATCATTGCTGGGATGAATTGCTAAAATTTATTTCCGAGGATAAACTCGTTCTCGGAATTTGTAACGGATTTCAAGTGCTGGTCAATCTCGGTTTGTTACCGGCAATCAATAATGAATATGGAAAACGTAGTGTTGCATTGCTGCACAATACTTCTGCGCGTTATGTGAATCGTTGGATAAATGTAAAAACGACAAGCGAAAAATGTATCTTCACAAAAAATATTCCTCGAATGTTTATTCCCGTTGCGCATGGTGAAGGAAATTTCTTTGCAGAAGATGAAACACTTTCACAGTTGAAAGCAAATAATCAAATTGCTTTGCAATATATTCGTGTCAATGACTCGACTCGTCGAGAAGATGGAAATTTAGCAAACGGAGAATTTCCTTTCAATCCCAACGGCTCACTTGATGACATTGCAGGAATTTGTGATACAACTGGAAGAGTGTTTGGTTTAATGCCTCATCCCGAACGCGGAATGTTTTTTACACAACGACCGGATTGGACTTTGCTGAAAGAAAAATTCAAACGTGAAAAGAAAGAACTTCCGGAATTCAGTGATGGAATAGAAATTTTTAGAAATGCAGTGGAGTATTTTCAGTAATCATTTATTTCCTTTGTATATTTTGCAAGAAAATATTCGGCGCTATCGTCTAATGGTTAGGACAAGGCCCTCTCAAGGCTTTATTATAGATAAATAATCTTCGATTTCGTTTCATTTCTCACAATTTTCCTTCGACTGTAGAATAAACTGTAGAAAATATTCTATAGTTTCAATGGATTCACCAAAACTTTATTTAACTAAACGCAATAACGGTATATATTATATTGGTTATTATGAAAGCTCTAAACTCAAATGGAAATCGACAAAGTCGCGACTCAAAACTGAAGCACACATTCAGCTTTCTGATATCAAGAATTTTATTACCTCGAAACCAAAAGAAATATCTCTTCCTTTTTTTATTTCTGAATTTCTTTCATTTGCAGATCAGTCCTTTGCACGAAGCACTGGAATAATTTATCGGGTAGCATTTCGTCATTTGGAGAATGTTGCAGGTAATTTACCTTTAACAAATCTGCATGCTCAACACTTTGATAAATACAAAACATTCCGACTTTCGAAGGTTAAAGCCGTAACCGTAAACAAAGAGTTGAAAAATTTGAGAGCAGCATTCAATACTGCACTTCGATGGAAATACATCACGATAAATCCAATGTGTAATGTTACTAATTGTATTGAATCAGTACAAACTCCAGCATTCTTTACTAGAAAAGACTTTGATAGACTTCTGTCGTTAATCAAAGAACAATGGTTAAAGGAGATTGTTATTTTTGCAGTCTGCGCTGGAATGCGAAAAGGCGAAATTATCAACTTGAAATGGAATAACATTGATTTCGACCGGAGAACAATCACCATTGAATCCAATGCAACATTTAAAGTGAAAAATGGAAAACGGCGTGTTATACCAATGAATAATATCTGTTACCATCTTTTAAGAACTAGAAGTGAAAAAAATATAAGTGATTTTGTATTTTCCATAAATGAAAAACAAATTTATGGTTATTGGCTCACACACCTTTTTAAACGATATATACGATTGGCAGGGTTAAGTGAACGTTTAAAATTTCATTCTTTGCGTGCAACCTTTGCAAGTTGGCTGGTGATGAGTGGAACAGATATTTATGCAGTAAGTAAATTGCTTGGGCACAGCGATGTTTCAGTAACGACGAAGCACTACGCGCACTTGAAGCCAGAAACACTGACGAATGAAGTGAATAAAATATCGTTTGTGTTGAACTAAATAGCAAATCTAATAGGGGATGTGAAGTTGTGATGTTTATCACAAATACTCATTTATCAAAAAAAAAATATTTATGTTTCACTTGACTTTATGACTTGAATAGTCTATAATTAAGTAGAGAGAACAATGATAAAGCATACCCCTTAAAAATAAGTTATGTTTTTGACTTGACTTCAACTATTATATTAACGATATTAGAAGTAAGACATTAGGCAACTCCCCTCGACAACACGACCTTCGACAATCGGAAACATCCGAAACTTCACAACAGACAATTTGATTTACAATACTCCCCGGCAGTAATGCGCCGGGGATGTTGTAATTTGTAATTGCAACTCGACAACAGGCAGATCCGAGAGAATGTCTTTCGTTTCAAACTCTTAACATTACATTCAAAATACACATATGAACAATACTTATACAAATAGAGATTTCTACCTCTCGGCATATTTAATCGCATCGGGATTGGAAATGAAATCACACACATC
>JAGXRH010000056.1 GCA_018335975.1 Ignavibacteriales bacterium | reverse complement strand
GGAAAGGGAATTCGCGAAGTTGACCTTCCGAAAATTTTCGAGCCGTTTTACACAACCAAAAAAGTGGGCGAAGGAACGGGGCTTGGTTTGTGGGTGAGTTACGGCATCATCAAAAGTTTTCACGGGGAAATAAAAGTGGAAAGCGCCGAAGGAGAGGGAACAACCTTCACCGTGCTTCTTCCGTTGCACTCGGAAATGTAAACAAGAAAAGTGATGGAACGAGTTGAACAACCCCCGCCCCCCTTCTGCGCCTACCGTTTTGCCCTCTCTCTAAAGAATTGTATTTTCTTGCCAAGTTTTATTTGAAAGAATTGGTTAAAAAGAAAAAGTTTTAAACTATGGATTTACTTTATCTTGATTACAACTGCTTTCAACGAGGGTTTGATGACCAACAACAAATAAAGATAGAATTAGAAGCGTTGGCGTGCGAAGAAATTTTCGTTTGTGCAGAGAGAAAAGAAATTCAACTGGTTTGGTCGTTTATGCACGAAGATGAAAATTTTCTTTGTCCGTTTATCGAACGTAAAATCGAAGTGAATCGGTTGTCGTTTCTTTGCGAAATTCGCGTTGCTCCGATGAAGGAAATATATGCTCTTGCCACAACATTTCAACAACAAGCGAATGTATCTCCCAAAGATGCACTTCATCTTGCATGCGCCAATTTTGTACGAAGTAACTTCTTTTTATCTTGCGATACAGACTTATTAAAACGCACGAAACGATTAGCGATTGCAATGAAAACAATGAACCCGATTGATTATATAAAAGAACAACAACAATGGTAGAAACTAAAACTATAAATGATACGGAACTTACGGTAAAAGGAATTGAAGCGCTCAATGAAGCACTCGGCACAACTAACGCATTTCGATTTCTCTCGTTGCTTCATCGCGAGCCAACAGATTATGTTGAGATTTCCAAGCGTTTGTATAACGGGCAAACGATTGATGAAATATTCCAACGTGCAAAGAACAACTGGAAAGAGTAGCGTTTTTCCGGCGATGAACATTTTGAGCAAGTGAATTTAGGATTTCGATTGATGAGGTGAAAAACGTAATATATGCTTCTAACTCTGTGCTTTAGAGGTTGTGTGAAAACTCCAGAAGATTGTCTTTCCCGCGAAAGCGGGAATCCAGAAATCCTTGAAAATAATATTGATTCCGTCTTACGACGGAATGACAAATCGAGGTAGATTGAATTATCACACAGTCTCTTTACTCTCATAGTAAAGATTAGTATTTTCTTCCCAACAAAATAATTTAAAGAATATGGAAACAGCAACATTACAAGAAAAAATAGAAAAACTTCCCCCCGAACGATTACCGGAAGTTATAGATTTTGTTGAATCTCTTTTAGAACAAGCGCAAAAACAATCTGCAACTCATCTTCGTATGACGTGGGCGGGAGGATTGAAGGAATTTCGCAATCAATACACCGCGCTGGAATTACAAAAAAAATCTCTGGAGTGGTGGGGGGATTGATGTATCTCCTTGATAGCAATAGATAAGCATACAAAAAGAAAAATACGATTATGCCAGAACTTTGCAGATTTTACGGAATCATTATCAGAATGTATTTCAAAGACCATTCGCCGCCGCATTTCCACGCAGAATATCAAGGACAAAAAGTAGAAATTGATATTCGAACGTTGGAAATTATTGCCGGCACATTACCAAAACGCGCACGCGCTCTTGTGCTTGAGTGGGCAGCAGAACATCGAGAAGAATTGATGAGCGATTGGAATTTAGCAATGAAAAAAGAAACTCCGAAACCGATCGAGCCATTACCATAATTATTATGATTGAAGTAACTGAAGTACAAGCACTTAAAAATTATTTTGTGTTTCTCCGATTTAGCGACGGCACAACAAAAGAGATAAATTTTCGCCCGTTTCTTGGAGAAGGAATTACGCAGCAATTACTCGACAAAAAGTATTTTGAACAAGTGAACATTGATGATGGGGGAGGAATTTATTGGCCCAACGGATATGACGCTTGCCCTAATTTTTTGTATGAGTTTGAAGAAGAACAAGCGATGTTGGAAGAATTGAAGAACCGCAAGTGAAATACAATGCAAAGAGAAAAGAAAAATAATTTTGTTGAATAAACTCTTATGCCAGAACCTAATATAACATACTTACTCGGAGCGGGAGCAAGTTACAATGCTTTGCCAGTTTCCCAAAATATGCAATCAAAGATAAAAGAGTTTATTTGCTGGATTGAACAGTTTGAGGTTGACAATACTCCATTTTCTCCGCAAGACAGCATTCTAATTACAAAACGAGAAGCACAACTAAAATTCGTTAAAGATTTAAACTGGTTATCAAGTAATATTGATCCTTTCAAACCAATAGACCAATTTGCATCTAAATTATACGAAAAGAATGAAAGAGATTTTCAGAAATTGAAAGCTACATTATCATGTTATTTTCTTTTGGAACAAGCAAGAAATGATAGAAAAAATATTGATGAAAGGTATCGTTATTTCTTTGCTGAATTCCGCAACAATAATATGCTTGATAAATTGCCACATAGAGTAAAAATAATCTCTTGGAATTACGATTTGCAATTCGAAAAAGCATTATTAGAATTCTATCCCGGAAAAGATATTGTTTTTGCACAAAATCATCTTCAAGTAATTTCCTCTACTTCCTCCAATGAACCTAAACCAAAAGAGTTCTCAATAGTAAAACTTAATGGCACTGCAGGATTACACACTTATAGAGACAATAGAGACAAACTTTTAGGGTTTCAAAACATTGTAATCAAAGATAACACCGATACTGAATTAATCGAGGAATGTTTGAGAATATATGCTTTGTATTTGTATAGTGGTTTACTAGTGCCATACCTTAACTTTGCTTTTGAAAAGAATAATGAACTCACAAAACGTGCGTTTGAGTTTGCACTACAAATAGCAAAGCAAACCGATGAATTAATTGTGATTGGGTACTCATTCCCTGATGACAACAGAGAAGTAGATAAAAATCTTCTAAAGTCAATGACAAATCTTTCTAAGATATATATTCAAAACCCTGATTATGCTATCGAAACAAAAATTCAATCAATTCTAGAAACTTCAAAAACGGAAATGTATGAATACATACAATGTTTAGATTCATTTTTTATACAAGAAGATTTGTTCCCTTATACAAACGATTCAGTATTTTGGGGTTGAATAAATTGTTTAACAAAGAATTATAGCAAATTGAAAGGCACACAACTATGAAACTAACAAAATATTTTCTTTGCTTATCGCTTTTTATTTTAAATGTTGAAGCATCCTTTGCGCAATCTGTCCCTATTTGGCTTTGGGCAAAGAGCGCAGGAGGGACATCTTCTGATTATGGCTTCGGTATTGCATCGGACGCAAACGGCAATAGTTTCGTCACAGGATGGTCTTTGAGTAATACCATTACATTTGACACAACGACGCTGACAAGTCATGGTAGTTATGATATGTTCACTGTCAAATACGATGCGAGCGGAAATGTGGCATGGGCAAAAAGATCTGGGGGAACGGATGCAGATTTTGGTTACAGTATCGCACTGGACACTGGCGGCAATAGTTTTGTGACGGGACGTTTTAATAGTCACATCATCACCTTTGGCACAACTACGCTTACGAATCATGACAATAGTGGTAATTATTCCGATATGTTCACAGTCAAATACGATGCGAGCGGAAATGTGATGTGGGCAAAAAGCGCAGGAGGAACAAATAGTGATGATGCTTACAGCATCACAGTGGACGCAAACGGCAATAGTTTCGTTACAGGAAATTTTTCTAGTGCTGCTATCACCTTTGGTACAACGACTATTACAAACAATGGCAGTTATGATATGTTCATAGTCAAATACAATGCAACCGGGAATGTGGTGTGGGCAAAAAGCGCTGGAGGAACGAATTACGATAATGGTAGCAGAATTGCTGTGGATGCAAACGGCAATAGTTTCGTTACGGGATGGTTTCAGAGTTCCACCATCACCTTTGGCACAACTACGCTTACGAATAGTAGTAGTGATACTGCCGATATGTTCGTAGTCAAATACGATGCGAGCGGGAATGTGGTGTGGGCAAAAAGCGCAGGAGGAACTAATTCAGATTACGGTTACGGCATCGCAGTGGACGCAAACGGCAATAGTTTGCTGACCGGATATTTTCGGAGTCCTACTATCACCTTTGGAACAACAACGCTGACAAATAGTAGTAGTGATACTGCAGATATATTCATAGTCAAATACGATACGAGCGGGGACGTGGTGTGGGCAAGAAGCGCAGGGGGAACGAATTCTGATATTGGTTCGGGCATCGCAGTGGGCGCAAACGGCGGTAGTTTGCTGACTGGATATTTTCGGAGTTCTACTATCACCTTTGGAACAACAACACTGACGAATCATGGGAGTGCTGATATATTCATTGTTAAATACGATGTGAGTGGGAATGTGGCATGGGCAACAAGCGCAGGGGGAACGAATTCTGATATTGGTTGGGGCATCGCATTGGACACCAACGGAAATAATTTCGTTACAGGAAATTTTCGTAGTTCCACTATCGCCTTTGACACAACAACGCTGACAAATCATGGTAGTAATGATGATATGTTTGTTTCAAAAATTCGTCTCAGCACATCGTTTACTATAACCTCGAGCGCAGGTCTCAATGGAAATATTTCGCCAAGCGGAAACGTAATTGTGAACTATGGTGCAAATCAAATATTCACAATCACACCAAATACAGGTTATCACATTGATAGTGTTATTGTTGATGGTTCGTACATTGGAACACAATCAAGTTTTACTTTCACAAATGTTACCGCAAATCACTCAATCGTTGCGAAGTTTTCAATTAATACATTTGTAATTACAGCAATCGAAGGAACAAACGGTACTATAACTCCATCGGGAAATATCATTGTAAATTATGGAGCGAATCAACAATTTACTATTTCTGCAAACGCAAATTATCATATTGATAGCGTTATCGTTGATAGTGCTTACGTTGGAACGCAATCGAGTTATACATTTACTAATGTAACAGCAAATCACTCAATCTCAACAAAATTTGCAATTAATACATTCACAATTTTTGCTACTGCAGGAGCAAATGGAAATATTTCCCCAAGCGGAAATGTGATTGTGAACTACGGAGCAAATCAAACATTCAACATTTCCCCTAACGCAGGTTACCATATTGATAGCGTTTTTATTGACGGAACTTATAGTGGAACAATAAACAGTTATCAATTCACAAATGTAACAGCCAATCACACCATCTCTGTGAAGTTTGCTATTAACACGTACACAATAACAGCATCAGCAGATTCAAATGGCAGCATTTCACCAAGTGGAAATATAGTCGTGAATTATGGAACAAATAAAACGTTCACTATTTCGGCAAACGCACATTACCATATCCTTCGCGTATTGGTAGATGGAACGAACATAGGAACACAAACAAGTTACACGTTCACAAATATATCAGCGAATCACACCATCGCAGCAACATTTGCGATTGATACACTCGTTGTTTCAGCGTCAGCAGGAATAAACGGAAGTATTTTTCCCAATGGAAATGTTGTTGTGAATTATGGAGCGAATCAAACATTCAACTTTACTCCAAACTTTAGTTATCATATTGACAGTATTATTGTTGATAATACATATATCGGAATACCAGCAACGTACACATTCAATAACGTAATTACGAATCACACAATTTCTGCGAGGTTTAGATTAAACAGTTATACTATTTCAGCGTCAGCAGGAACAAACGGTACTATTTCTCCTTCTGGAAATGTAATAGTGTTTCACGGTGCAAGTCAAACATTTTCAATTTCTGCTAATGCAGGTTATCGTGTTGATAGTGTTATCGTGGATAGTTTGTTTATTGGAACAGATTCAAGTTATACATTCACAAACGTTATATCGAATCACTCAATCTTTGCAACCTTTACATTTGCTACTGGAATTACAGATTCAAAGAATACAATTCCCAAAGTTTTCGCACTCTATCAAAATTTCCCCAATCCATTCAATCCAATAACCGAAATACGATTTGATTTACCGGAAGAAGTTTTCACAACGCTGAAAATTTACGATGTATTAGGAAGAGAAGTTGCAACGTTGGTAAATGGAATTGAAACTGCGGGATATAAGTCGGTACAATTTGATGCTTCATCTCTCAATAGCGGAATGTACTTTTACAAACTCATTGCAGGAAATTTTATTTCGGTGAAGAAATTATTGTTATTGAAATAGAAATAACAAAACCAACGAACCAACTAACAAATTTACCCGCTGCGGCGGGCAAGCAAACGAACTATAACTTATGGCAGAACGCATTCTCATTGTTGACGACGAACAAATTATTCGCGAATCCATCGCCTTCATTTTACGGAAAGAAGGATATTCTGTTTCCGAAGCCGCGAACGGTAAAGAAGCATACGATAAAATCCTCGAAGATGCATTCGATGTTGTTATTACCGACCTTGAAATGCCGGAAATGAAAGGCATCGAGTTGTTGGAAAAAATCACGCACACGAGCCCGCAAACGCTCGTGATGATTATTACCGCGTATGGTTCACTCGAAACTGCGATTGATGCGCTTCGGCAGGGAGCGAGCGATTACATTTTGAAACCGGTGGAGTTTGATGAACTGCTTGTCCGGATTCGCCGTCTCCTCGAAGGGAAAAAACTTCTTCTCGAAAATCAGGTGCTGAAACGTGAATTACAGCGCGAGTACGAATTTTCGAGTCTTATCGGAAAATCGCCTGCGATGCTGAAAGTCTTTGATACAATTCAGCAAGTCGCGCCAACGGATAGTACGGTTCTCATTACGGGAAAAAGCGGAACGGGAAAAGAACTTGTTGCCCGCGCAGTGCATTTCAGCAGTCGTCGGGCGGGAAAACCGATTATCACGGTTAACTGCGGCGCAATTCCGGAAACACTTATCGAAAGCGAATTGTTCGGACATAAGAAAGGCGCGTTTACCGGCGCAGTTTCAGATAAAGTCGGATACTTCAAGGCGGCAGAAGGGGGAACGCTTTTCCTCGATGAAATAAGCGAGATGCCGTTTCAATTACAGGTGAAATTATTGCGTGCGCTTGAACAAAAGGAAATTATACCCGTCGGAACATCAACCGCGTTTTCCATCAATGTGCGGTTCCTTGCTTCCACCAATCGCGATTTGAAGAAGGAAGTTGAAGCGGGAAATTTTCGCGAAGATTTATACTACCGGCTGAATGTTGTGGAAGTGCATCTTCCTCCGTTAGCAGAACGCCCCGATGATATTCCGCTTCTCGTCGAACATTTTGTTGACAAGTACCGGAAAGAAATGCGGAAAAACATCAAAGGGGTGGAAAATGATGTGATGCGGCTTTTGTTGCATCACGAGTGGAAAGGGGAAGTGCGGGAGTTGGAAAACATCATCGAGCGTTCGGTTATTTTTTGCAACGATGATACGATAAGCGCAAAGCATTTACCGGAATTTTTCACGAGCGAAACGTTTATTGACTTTGCAGAAGAAAAGCAATCCCTCGAACAAGCCATTAACGATTTTGAGCGGCGGTATATTTTTACCATACTTACGAAAAACGGATTTGATAAAGAGAAAGTCGCGTCCATTCTGAAAATCAGTGTGCCGACACTTTATCGCAGGATAAAAGATTTGAATATCATTGCGGCTGAATAATTTCCGATTTCGTAGGAGATTACCATGAAAATTACATCACTTTTCCTCCTCTTTCTTCTGTTTCCAGTGCCGTTGTTTACGCAGGAGAAACCAGCCGGTGGAAAAATTTCCGGCTATGTTTTCGGAGATTATTATTTTAAACTTGGAGGAGATTCATCGGGTGCAAGTTCACAATATTCTGCCTTAAAAAAGGATAACCAAGCATTCCAATTCCGACGAATGTATTTGTATTACGACCACACGTTCGATGAAAAATATTCTGCGCAATTTCTTTTAGAAGGAAATGATAAAGCGCTTGAACCCGGAGGGAAGCACGGCATCTTTGTAAAAACCGCATATCTTGAAATTAAAAATGTTTATACAAATGCAAATTTGTGGTTTGGTTTAATCCCGGCGCCAACGTGGACTCTTTCAGAAAGAACGTGGAATTATCGTTCGGTTGAAAAAACAATTATGGATTTTCGTGGACTCGGTGGCGGAACGGATATGGGGGTTGGCTTACGCGGAAAATTCGACAGCGAGGGAATGTTCAACTACGCTGGAATGATTGGAAATGGTAACGGACAAAAGCCGGAAAATAACAGATATAAAAAATATTATCTTTCTTTAAATGCAAAACTCACGAAAGAATTTGTCATTGAAGGATATTTTGATTTTGAACCTGCCGCAAACGATGCGAATAAAACTTCATTGAAAGGATTCGTGGCGTATCAAACAAACAAAATAACCATTGGTGTTGAGGCAATGCAGCAGAGACAAAGAAAAGCGAATGCTGGAAACGATAAAACGCCAATCGGATTATCGCTTTTTTCCCGGGTGCCCTTTCCGTCTCAAGAGAAGATAAATGTTTTTGTACGATTCGATATTTATAATCCCGATTCGAAAATGAAGAATGCCGGGTACAGCGAGAATTTTTTCGTTGTCGGTTTAGATTATATGCCAATTCCTGACATTCATTTAATGCCGAACTTCTGGGTGAATACCTTTTCAGATAAAAGCGCAGCGAAAATAAAAAAAGATGCAGATTTAGTAGCAAGAATAACCTTTTATTACGTTTACAAATAGGATGTTTTGTTGACAATTTAATCACTTCGATTCCCCAAAAAGCAACTTAACGCTAAGTTGCTTTTTTTGTTTTTGTCAGTTCTGAAAATGATTCCGCTCTTCTCCTTTCAAACTTGATAATGCCTCTCATCATATCTTTCCAAAAAACGTCAAAATCATTCTAATAATTTTCAATAAAAGGAGAAAATTTTTTGGCACACAAATTGATTTAGACAATAAAGTCTAAATTTATCAAAGTTATTACCATGTCAGTATTTTTCAGCCGTTCGTGTGAGTATGGAATTCAGGCGGTCTTGTATCTCGCGAGCCGCGAACCTGAATCACCGATTCATTTACGCGATATCTCAAATGCGCTAAGAATTCCGCATCATTTTTTAAGTAAAATAATGCAGACGCTTGAGCGGGACGGCGTGGTAATTTCTCACAAGGGAGCAAACGGCGGATTTGAATTAGGACGCGATGCAAAGGAGATTTCCATTATAAATATTGTTCGGGCAATTGATGGCGAGGCATTCCTGAACGGTTGTGTGCTCGGCTTTCCGAGTTGCGATGATACCGCCCCGTGTCCCGTGCACACCTTGTGGAAAAAATCGAAAGAAAATATCTCCGTGATGCTCGAGAAAAGTTCTGTAGGAGAGTTGAGCGCGGAATTAGGAGGGAAGTTAGAGTTTATCAAATCGTTGTATAGTCATAACAATCCAACAAAGGAAATTAACGTATGAAACCCACCGACATTCTCAAAAAAGAACACCGAGCAATAGAACGAATGCTCCGGATTTTAGATACCGTTGCCGAACAAGCAGAAGCAGGAGAAAAAATTCCTTCATTCATTTTCCGCGATGCAATTCGCTTTCTCCAGCAGTTTGCCGATAAGTGCCATCACGGAAAAGAAGAAGCGATTTTATTTCCGGCAATGGTTCAAAAAGGATTTTCGCAGAACGGTGGACCGATTGGAGTAATGCTCGGAGAGCACGATGAAGGAAGGGAACACATTCGTGCAATGCTTTCCGCACTTGAACGATATGAGCAAAATGACCGCAGCGCTGTTAGGGAGTTAGCAAACCACTCTCATGCTTTTACTGAACTTCTCCGTATGCATATTCATAAAGAGGATAATATTCTTTTTATGATGGCAGAGCAAAGTTTATCGGAAACGGAACAACAAAAACTGCTCGATGAATTTTTTCGAGTTGAGCAGGATGAACAAACAACGATGATGAAAAAGGAATTACTCGACTTGCTTGTCAGGATGGAAGGTGAATATGTCACCCCGCAATTACAGAAATAGTTCAACATCCGTTCACTTTCACAATTTGAAGAATGTATGATGAGAAAAAAAATTTTATTGTTGAAAAATAACAGAAGAAACTCTGCGAAATGGTTTCTCGCGATGCTGATGTTTTTTATCATCATCTCGGTCGCGGCGTATTCGCAGGAGTCGGCTGATCTCTTTCGGCAGAATTGCCAGAGTTGCCATACAATTGGAGGGGGAAAATTAACAGGTCCGGATTTAAAAAATGTTGCACAGCGAAAAGACCGCGCGTGGTTAACGAAATTCATTCAAGACCCCCGAGCAGTTTTAGACGCGGGCGATCAATACGCGCTTGATTTACAACGGGAAGCACGGGGCGCTGTAATGCCAGCATTGCCGGGGATGACGAAAGCACGGGCAGAAGCGCTTCTTGATTTAATTGATGCAGAATCAAAGTTAGAAAAATCGCAATTCGTCGGTGTGCAAATCAGCGAGCGACCGTTTACTCCTCGTGACGTAGAAATCGGAAGGCAAATTTTTAAGGGATATGTAAAGTTATCGAACGGCGGACCTCCTTGCATCGCTTGCCATACAGCACACAGCATCGGTGGTTTGGGCGGAGGAACACTCGCGCCTGATTTGACAACAGTGTTTGAACGATACGAAGGAAGAAAAACATTAGTGACGTGGCTTTCCGCACCCGCAACACCCACAATGCAATCCGTTTTCAAAAAACAAGCGCTTAACCCCGAAGAAGTTTTATCACTCACCGCATTTTTTCAATACACATTACAAAGAAATCCCGAAGACCCGTCAACTGCGCGACTGAATTTTATTTTACTCGGACTTGGCGGGACGTTGTTAGTATTAGGTGTTTTTGATGTTGTGTGGAACAAACGCTTTCGGTCTGTTCGACGTATTCTTGTGCAATCAATGAAACTTGGAGAAAAACAATGAACGAAAAAAACATTCCATGGATAAAAGATGAAATAGACCCAAAACTGCGAAGTTGGGAAGAATTCTATCGTAATCGCTGGCAATACGATAAAATCGTTCGCAGTACGCACGGCGTCAATTGCACCGGAAGTTGCACGTGGATGATTCACGTGAAAGATGGAATTGTTACGTGGGAAATGCAGGGACTCGATTATCCGATGCTCGAAAGCGGTTTGCCTCCTTACGAACCGCGTGGATGTCAACGAGGAATTTCGTTTTCGTGGTATTTGTACAGTCCTCTCCGCGTTAAGTACCCATACATTCGCGGAGCACTGATGGACTTATGGAAAAAAGCGCGCGCGGAGTACGAAGACCCGGTGGATGCATGGAAATCACTTGTCGAAAATCCCGATGCGCGTCGCCGTTGGCAAAAAGCGAGAGGTAAAGGAGGATTTCGTCGTGCGCGATGGGATGAAGTTTTGGAAATAATGGCGGCAGCAAATATCTATACTATAAAAAAACATGGTCCCGATAGAATTGCCGGATTCTCACCAATCCCCGCAATGTCAATGGTGAGTTATGCTTCGGGCGCGCGGTTGATGCAATTGATGGGTGGAATTTCGCTTTCCTTTTATGATTGGTATTGCGATTTACCTTCAGCATCGCCGGAAACGTGGGGAGAGCAAACCGACGTTAATGAATCTGCGGATTGGTATAATGCAAAACTTCTTGCAGTGATGGGTTCCAACTTAAATATGACGCGTACGCCCGATTGTCACTTTGCCGCAGAAGCGCGGCACAACGGAACAAAGATGTACGTTTTTTCTCCCGACTTTAATCAGGTTGCAAAATATGCCGACCATTGGGTTTCCGTCAATGCAGGACAAGATGGCGCGTGGTGGATGGCGGTAAATCATATTATTCTCAAAGAGTTTCATCACGAAAAACAAGTTCCATATTTCCTTGACTATACAAAAAAGTACACCGACGCTCCTTTTCTTGTAGAGTTGAAAGAGAATGGCGAATCGTATGAAGCGGGACAATTACTCCGCGCAAATCGTGTAGAAAAATATACAAATGAAGAAAACGGCGAGTGGAAATTTTTGATGTGGGATGAAGCGTCAAATTCACTCAAGATGCCGATGGGAAGCGTTGGTCATCGCTGGGGAAAAGAAAAAGGAAAATGGAATCTCGTTTTAAAAGATGGAGTTGATGGAACCGATATTAATCCAACGATCACCTTTCTCAATTCGAGTGATGCTGTTGTGCGTGTTCGTTACGATGATTTCGCTGAAGGAAGAAGTCTTTATCGTGAAGTTCCGGTGAAAAAAATTCAAACCTCCGATGGAAAAACGGTCATTGTTGCAACTGCATACGATTTATTGATGGCGCAATACGGCGTAGCGCGTGGATTGAAGGGGGATTATCCGAAAGATTATAACGACGAAGAATTTCCGTATTCACCCGCATGGTCAGAAAAATTTACAGGAATCGGAAGAAAAGATTTACTGCAATTTGCACACGAGTGGGCAAGCACAGCAGAACATACGAACGGAAAATGTACAATCATCATTGGCGCGGGAATCAATCATTGGTATCACGCAAACTTAATGTATCGTGCCGGTATCCACGCACTGTTGTTTTGCGGATGCGTGGGAGTCAATGGCGGCGGATTAGCGCATTATGTGGGACAAGAAAAACTTGCGCCGATGGAACCGTGGTCTGCAATTGCGTTCGCGAAAGATTGGTATCCTGCTTCGCGTCAACAGAATGCACCGAGTTGGCATTACGTAAATTCCGACCAGTGGCGGTACGAAAAAGAGTTCACCGACTATCACACTGTTCCGCAACAGCAAGAAGCAAACTCGCTTGCAAAAGGACACACAATGGATGTACAAGTGAAAGCTGTGCGAAACGGTTGGCTTCCGTTTTATCCGCAGTTCAATAAAAATTCTATCGAACTTGCGAAGGAAGCAATTGCCGCAGGCGCGACGACAAATGAAGAAATAATAAAATACGTTGTCGAGCAATTGAAATCGCGCACCTTAAAATTTTCCGTTGAAGACCCCGATGCATCGGAAAACTGGCCCCGTGTGTGGTACATCTGGCGCGGCAATGCGTTGATGTCGAGCAGTAAAGGACACGAATACTTTTTGAAACATTATCTTGGCACACACACAAATACGGTTTCCGAAGACCTCGCAAAAGAATCGGTGAAAGAAGTTGTGTGGCACGAAATTGCGCCGCAAGGGAAACTCGACCTCGTTGTGGATTTGAATTTTCGGATGGATACTTCTGCACTGTATTCCGATATCGTTTTACCGGCAGCAACATGGTATGAAAAAGCGGATTTAAATTCCACCGATATGCACAGTTTCATTCATCCGCTTTCTGCCGCAGTTCCACCCTGTTGGGAATCGAAAAGTGATTGGGATATTTTCAAAGCGATTGCCAAAAAATTTCAGGAACTTGCGCAAAAACATTTTCCTGAACCCGTTCGCGACATTGTTGCAAACCCGCTCGCGCACGACACGCCTGCTGAGATTGCCCAACCCGCAATGAAAGATTGGATTACTAATGAGATAGAGGCGATTCCCGGAAAGACGATGCCCTCCTTTGCGATTATGACGCGCGATTATAAAAACCTGTACAATCAATACATCTCGTTCGGTTCTGCAGTACGAACAAACGGACTCGGCGCGCACGGAACAAAATATGCGATTGATGATTTTTACGATACCATGCTGATTACGCGACCAACGGTTTCTTTCGACGGAAAAACATTTCCTTCGTTGAAAGATGGCGAGCAAGTGTGCGACACAATTCTTCATCTTGCAACGGTTACCAATGGCGAACTTGCATATCGTTCCTATAAAAATATGGAAGAGAAAGTCGGATTGCCGCTTGTTCAACTCGCAGAAAAAAACCGCGGAACAAGCGTGAGTTACAAAGAATTACAAAGCAAACCAATGCGTTTACTGAACTCGCCGATGTGGTCGGGTTTGGCAGAAAATGGGAGAGCATACGCACCGTTTACGTATAACAAGGAAGCGCTTGTCCCGTGGAGAACGCTCACCGGACGCCAACATTTTTATCTTGACCATCCCGCCTATATTCAATTTGGTGAACACTTTCCAACGTACAAACCAAAGCCACTCCCGACGGAGTATGCCGACCTTCGATTTTCCAAAGAAGAGGGAAAAACATTGATGCTTAATTATCTGACTCCGCATGGTAAGTGGCATATCCATTCGACGTACGGCGATAACCAGAGAATGACAACACTTTCTCGCGGTGTGGAACCGTTTTGGATGAACGATAAGGACGCGCAAGACCTCGGTATTGATGATAATGATTGGGTAGAAGTGTATAACGACCACGGCGTTGTTTGTACGCGAGCAGCAGTAAGTGCAAGAATTCCGCGCGGAATTTGCATTATCTATCACTCGCCGGAAAGAACATATTCCGTTCCAAAATCACCTATGAGGAATAATCGTCGGGCAGGCGGACACAATAGTTTAACGCGAACCCGGCTGAAACCAAATTTAATGATTGGCGGCTATGGACAATTCACGTTTCATTTCAATTATTGGGGACCGATTGGTTGCAATCGCGATACGCATATTCTTGTCCGAAAACTTCCGGAACTGATTTGGTAAATGATGCACAGCAGATGGAATGGATTAATCCAACAGTAAACTCGTAACCCTAAACTCGAAACTATTTTATGAATGTTCGCTCACAGATTTCAATGGTGTTTCACCTCGATAAATGTATCGGTTGCCACACGTGCAGTATTGCGTGTAAAAATATCTGGACAGATAGAAAAGGCGCAGAATATATGTGGTGGAACAATGTGGAAACAAAACCGGGAACAGGATTTCCAACACAATGGGAAGACCAGGAAAAATATCGGGGCGGATGGGAAAAGAAAAACGGTTCCATCAATTTAAAGTCTATTAGCAAGACGCGCACCATTACCGATATTTTTCACAATCCTTCGATGCCTTCGATGGATGATTATTACGAGCCGTGGACGTATAAATACGATGAGTTGTTCAATGCGCCCGAAGGTTCCGACCAACCGACCGCTCGACCGATTTCACTTGTTACCGGCGAATACATTAATGTTGAAGCGGGACCGAATTGGGATGATGATTTAGGTGGTTCACGCGTGTATGCGGAGAATGACCCGAATCTGAAAAATCTTTCCGAAGAACAACAGCAACAATTATTTGCCATTGAACGGCTCGTGATGTTTTACTTTCCGAGAATTTGCAATCATTGCTTAAATCCGAGTTGTGTGGCTTCGTGTCCATCGGGAGCGTTGTATAAACGCGGCGAAGATGGCATAGTATTAATTGACCAAAAGCGATGCCGCGGATGGAGACAATGTATCGCGGCGTGTCCGTATAAAAAAACATTTTACAATTGGTCAACAGGAAAATCGGAAAAGTGTATTCTCTGTTTTCCGCGATTGGAGACCGGACAAGCGCCCGCGTGTTTTCATTCGTGTGTGGGAAGAATTCGGTACCTCGGAGTTCTGTTATACGATGCCGATAGAATTGAAGAAGTTGCGAACAAGCCGAACGATGAACTTGTTGACGCTCACCGTTCATTGATATTGAACCCGAATGACCCCGCGGTCATTTCCGCTGCTTTGCAAAACGGTGTGCATGAATCGGTGATAGAGTTTGCGCAAAAATCTCCGGTGTATAAATTTGTGAAAGAATGGAAAATTGCTTTGCCCCCGCATATCGAGTTTCGCACGCTTCCGATGTTGTATTATGTTCCCCCGATGTCTCCGGTGATGGCGCAGCAAAACGATGATACTGTGCAAAGTGTTTCGGATAGTTTCTTCCACGACATTGAGCAATCGCGCGTACCGCTGCAATTTCTTGCAAATTTATTCGGCGCGGGACATCAGGGAAAAGTTGTGTATGCGCTCAAGAAACAAAAAGCGGTCCGCACCTATCGCCGCGCAGTTACGGTGGGCGATATTGAAATGAGTGTTGCGGAGAAAATGCTGAACGAGGCAGATTGCACAACGCAGGAAGCGGAAGCGATTTATCAACTTACGTCGCTTTGCACATTTGACGACCGATTTGTTATTCCGCCGATGCACCGAGAAGAAGCGATTGAAATGATGAAAGACCCGCACGAACATCGTTCCGAAGTCGGATTTGGCTTTGTAGAAAAACCAGAGCGAGGTTTGTAATGAATACTCTCGCAAATGTGTACGATACTTTCTCAAGAATTTTTTTGTATCCGAAAGAAGATTACCGATTACGGATTGCTGCGTTGAGTAGTTTTCAGGTTTCAACGAACGAAAATGAAAAAAACATTCTCGGTTTGATTTCCCGTTTTCAAACAGAAACACAAGAACTTTCGATTGATGATTTTGAAGAACTCTATACGCAAACGTTCGATATAAATCCTGTCGCAAGTCTGGAACTCGGGTGGCATTTGTACGAGGAAACGTACGAGCGCGGTTCATTTCTTGTAACAATGCGAGAGTTGCTTCGTACCCATTCGATTGAAGAATCCTCAGAACTTCCCGACCATGTAACGCACGTCCTTTTGCTTCTTGCGCGAATGGAAAAAACTGAAGCAGATGCGTTTGCGGCAACCTACGTTTTTCCTGCTTTGAAGAAAATCCTTGATGGGTTTGACGGCAAACAAAATCCGTATGAACATTTGCTTCGCGCGTTATTTCTTTTTATTCCACCAGATTTAAAAATTCACCACATTGGAGAATTAGCGTATGAACACGAATAGTCCTTTTTTCCTTGACGAGATTTTATTTGTTGTACTTCCGTACATCGCGCTCGTTATTTTTCTTCTCGTTTCGATTCGAAGATATCTTACACAAAGTTTTACGTTTTCCAGTCTCTCATCGCAGTTTCTCGAAAACCAGCAACATTTCTGGGGACTTGTTCCTTTTCATTACGGTATTATCGCTATCGTAACCGGACATCTCATTGGTTTTCTCATTCCACGCGAAGTGTTATGGTGGAACAGTTATCCGTTGCGACTGTACGTTTTAGAAATTTCAGCGTTCATTTTCGGCGTGTTGACTCTTGTGGGATTAACCAGCATTATCATCCGCCGCCTCACAACACCGAAAATAAAAATGGTATCCAGCACCGCAGATTGGATTCTTTTCGGAATTTTTATTGTGCAAATAGTAAGCGGGCTTTCGGTTGCGGTGTTTCATAGTTGGGGCTCCTCGTGGTTTGCATCGTCCGCGGTTCCGTACTTGTGGTCGCTGGCAACACTCTCGCCGGATATTTCGTACATCACGGCAATGCCGTGGATGGTAAAACTCCACATTGTCTGCGCCTACGTGATGATTGCATTCTTTCCCTTCACGCGATTAGTGCATGCGCTTGTTGTTCCTAATCCGTATTTGTGGAGAAAAACACAAGTGGTGCGGTGGTATGGTGCTTGGAAATTGAAAAGAGCAAGTTAATTTTTTCACGGTTGAAGCAAGTATGTTTTCAGGTAAAGTAAAAAATTTTCTCCAATCGGGACACGCACCCACGCTCTTTTCTGCATTTCTGTATTTCGATTTTTGTTTCGCAATCTGGGTGTTGAATGGTGCAATGGCGCCGTTCATTAGTGAAGAATTCGGACTATCGCCTGCGGAAAAAGGATTTATGATTTCTGTTCCGATAATGGCGGGAGCGTTAATGCGTTTTCCGCTTGGTGTTCTTTCTCAATATATCGGAAGAAAAAACGCCGCGCTGGTTGAGATGGGATTACTTTTCTTCGCGATGTTATACGGTTACTTTATGGTGCATACCTATAACGACGTACTAATAATGGGTGTGTTACTTGGTATTGCCGGAGCAAGTTTCGGCGTTGCGCTTTCGCTCGGTTCGGGATGGTTTCCACCTAAATATAAAGGTCTTGCAATGGGAATTGCTGGTGCCGGAAATAGCGGGACAGTATTAGCCGTATTGCTCGCGCCGCCTCTTGCAACTGTTTATGGCTGGAAAGTTGTCTATGGTTTTGGCGCATTGTTTATGCTGATTCCAATTATTGTGATGATAATTTTCGCAAAAGAGCCGCCCGATAGAGAACATCAGTCATTTAAGGAACACATACAATGTTTGTGGGAAAAAGACGGATGGGTATTTAACTTTGTGTACATCATTACGTTCGGCGGGTTTATCGGGTTGAGCAATTTTCTTCCGACATATTTCCACGACCAGTTTGGCGTTTCAAAAATTGAAGCGGGGCAATTGACCATGCTTGCGGCTTTAATGGGAAGCGGAATCCGAATTCTTGGCGGACACGTTGCAGATAGAATGGGAGGGATTACCGCTCTTACTCACGTTATCAGTGTAGTAATTTTGCTAATGGTACTTCTCGGATTTCACACGAATATCGTTGCGACAACAATATTTTTTATGATTTGTTTTGCAATGCTCGGTGCAGGAAACGGCGCACTGTTTCAAATGGTTCCGCTTCGCTGGCCCGCATCAACAGCAATTGCAGGAAGTATGATTGGAGAAATAGGCGCGCTTGGCGGAAGTATTATTCCCAATGCAATGGGATTATCGAAACAATATAGCGGTACATTTCTCTGGGGGTTCGTTTCGTTTAGTATTATTGCAGTTATTGCGTTGGTCGTATTACGTGTCGCGCAAAAGAAATGGACACGCACATGGGTTGAAGAAGGGGGGAAAGCGCGAACAAAGCCACCGGTAGAAACGATAACCGTGTCATCCGGATTAGAAACAGCAACAAGGTTTTTAAAAACGATAATTTATCCGGTTGGCAATTCGGAACTTGCGGAAAAAGCGACGAATATTGTCGGCAATCTTTGTAAAATTTCGGGAGGGAAAGCTGTCCTCGTGTATGTGGAAGGAAAATTTCATAATTCAGGAATGATGACCGATTCAAAAGAGTGGGAGCAAATACGGGATAACTGGATTGTTGAAGGGAAAAAAATATTAGAACGAGAATCGCAACGTTTACAGGCGATGAGTATCCAGAACATTGATATTGAAATTCGTCACGGCAATGTCTCGGATGAAATCGTTGCTGCTGCGGAAGAACGCAAAGCAGATATGATAGTTCTCGCAAGTCATCAACATTCGCCGATGGGAAGTTTATTGATGGGAAACAGAACATACGATGTATTCAAGAAAGCAACGTGTCCAATTCTCAGAATTGTCCGTTGAGAGATTTCACATAGCAAACACACAAATATATGTCAACTTGGCTTGAAAAATGGGAACCGGAAAATGAACAATTCTGGAATTCAACAGGAAAGAAAATTGCGTGGCGAACGCTGTGGGTAACGACAATTTCACTTACGTTTTCCTTTGCAACGTGGTTTATGGTGAGCGCAATTGTTGTAAAACTTCCGGGAATCGGATTTAAATTTACCACACAGGAATTATTCTGGCTCGCCGCAATGCCGGGACTTGCAGGAGGAACGCTTCGAATCATTCACACATTTTTGCTGCCGATTTATGGAACGCGGCACGTTATTACTTTTGCAACATTTCTCAAACTTATTCCGTGCATTGGATTAGGATTAGCGGTGATGAATCCGGACACGCCATTTTGGATGTTTATGCTTTTAGCATTTACGGCAGGATTCGGCGGCGGAGATTTTTCATCGTATATGCCAAGCACGAATTTATTTTTTCCGAAACGTTTGAAAGGAACTGCGCTCGGCATTCAAGCAGGCATTGGAAATTTCGGCGTGAGTTTAGCGCAATTTATGACGCCGATTATGCTCGGTGTTACAACGTACGGCGCATCACAGGTGTTTACAAAAATAAATCCGAAGACAAAAGAAATTCTCGCAACATCGGAAATCCATTTACAAAGTGCGGCATTTTGGTACATCCCGATTATCATTATTATGACGCTCGTTTGCTGGTGGTGGTTGCGCAGCGTTCCGATAACTGCATCGTTCAAAGAGCAGTTGGATATTTTCAAAGAGAAGCATACATGGTTTTGCACCATAACATACTTGATGACGTTTGGAACGTTTTCCGGTTTGTCTGCGGCGTTTCCGTTGATGATAAAATCGTTGTATGGAAATTTTCCTGACGCACCGGAGCCATTGAAATATGCATTCTTCGGTCCGCTCGTTGGTTCTGCAAGCCGAGTTCTTTTCGGATTTATTTCGGATAAAACCGGCGGTGCAATTCTTACAACACTCACGGGCGTTGGTTTAATTGCCGGTTCACTTATGATGATAATGATGGGACTTGTTGCCCCAACGGGAATGGAACAATTTCCAATGTTCGTAGCCGTAATGCTCGGAATGTTTTTCTTTGCGGGAATCGGTAATGCGGCAACATTTCGTCAATATCCGATTATCTTTGCGCACAACCCGCGTCAGGCATCGGGAGTAATCGGCTGGACAGCAGCGGTTGCGGCGTACGGTCCGTTTATTTTTTCTTCCATTATCGGAGCCGTAATCGGCGCTACGGGAAACGCAACCAATTTTTATTCCGGTTTGATTGTGTTTCTCCTACTCGCCACCATCATCAATTGGTGGTACTACAATCGCAAAGGATGTGAACGACCGAGTTAGGAATTTGTAAATAGTAATTTGTAATTGGAAAATAGAAACAACTGGAATTATTGCTGAACGCTAATTGCTAAACGCTATCTGCTTTCTCTTATGTTTTTGAAAAGTCGAATCACAACAATATATCTCATCATCGGCGTTTTGCTGAGCGTGAGTATTTTTGTGAGTTCGTACACAGCAAATGTCCGCTTGCCGGATAATCATCAAGGATACGAGCCGGTGCAGCCGATTGCTTTTTCGCACCGACTCCACGCAGGTGAAATGGGAATGCAATGTTTATACTGCCACTTCGGCGCGGAGAAGAGCAAACACGCAGGAATTCCTCCCGTGAATGTATGTATGAATTGCCACAAATATGTTTCTGCGCCGTTTGTTGACACCAAAGCGGAAGAGCAACTCGCGACAAAAGAGAACAGAAAGCCGCGTTT
>JAGXRH010000055.1 GCA_018335975.1 Ignavibacteriales bacterium | reverse complement strand
GAATAATGAAGAGTATTCATAAGACGTGCGTGGAAGTTGCGGAGCGATTCGGAACTCCAGGCAATTATGTGAATGGAGCGAACATCGGCGGATTCCTTAAAGTTGCCGATGCGATGCTCGACCAAGGATTAGTCTAACTCTTCCTTTGTTATGTGAATAAGAAAAGTCGGAGTGTGGTGAGAGCTGCACTCCGATTTTTTTTCTTTTCAGTTCATTTCAAAATCAATGCTTTTATAATCTTTCAGGTTTTCATTCACAATAACCAAATCAAATTCTTCAGGGTTATATTCCCCTCCCAGCCATTCCATAAGTTCTTTATACTCTTTCCCTTTTTTCTTTTTCAACGTGTCAAGCATATTGTAAAAACCCGGCAGACTTCCGCAATCTTCGGGAGGGCAGTTTTTTTCGCCCGCAATGCACACGGGATAATATTTTCCTTTTTCTTTTTCGAGAATTTTTTCAAAGACCAGTTCGTGCAGCCAACTATCTCCCATATCGTATTCGTACATTATTTGCATTTTCGGTTCAGTGAAAAATTCATTGAGAGGAATAGTTTTTTCATCTGCAATATCATCGGACTCGAAAATTTCGGGGTCGCCGATATAACTTTTTTTCTCGTAGATAAACTGATGCAGATGCCCATTGAACCAGCCCATTACATTTTGAATAATGAGATGCAAATCATAAAAGGTAATGTTATCGGGAACAAGAAACCTGCGCCAGATTTTTGGGTTTGAATATTTTAGCGTGATTTTGAATTGAAGGATGTTATTCATAATGTTATTTGTTTTTGTTCACTGTAATTGAAAATTTAGATGGAGTCCACTTCTCTCTATAAGTATCGAGCAATCGAAAAGTTTCACGATTTCTATTTGGTAAAGTGGACTCCATCTATCATCTATTTCACTTGCACTTGACCATTCATCAGCATTGGAAGAAGCCAATCGCGGAGTGTGGAAAGTGTTTGGTTTTGTTCAATATTTATTGAAATTTTTTGAATTGTTGGATTAATAATTTTATCAAAAGTTGAAAGCATAAACTTGTTGGGAATAATAAACTTTAAATCTTTTATCAAATCTTGAGAAAGATTATCACGAGCCGAACCAGAACTTACGTTTACTAAATACTTATACAAATCAGACAATGCAAATTTTAAAAAATTAGTGAAGATTTCTGATTTGGGAATTACTGCACAAACTGCTTGATTTGTGCAAGCGGGAATTAATAATAAACTAACTTTTCCAGCAGTAGCACCATACAATGCGATTAAAAGTATTTTAGCAGAAAACATTTTTGCACTTGAATTGTTCAATCCTTTTTCCGTAATATATTTATTGCCTTTTAGAATAAAAGGATTATTTAACTCTCCGCTATTTATCCAAGGAATATTTCCATTTTCATAGTATTCTGCTTGTGTAGATAAAGGAGTTCCACCAGAAGCAGTGTCAGCAAATTCTCCCAATGATTTCACTCCCCATCCTTCCGGAATTTCTCGTTTCAATTCTTTATTCCAAATCATTGTGCCGCCGCTTGATTTGTATGGTTTGCCATTTGCATTGGGAAAATCAAACTGCACAAACCAATAATCGTATAAAGTTTTTGCCATTGCTTCTAACTCTGCATTGATGCGATTGTTGAGTTCTATTTTGGAATCTAACGATGAAAGAACAGAAGCGATTTTTTGTTGAATAACTTTATCATTCGGAATTTCCAATTCTAAATTTCCAAGGTCGTTTGGATTAATAGAAGGATATGATGAAACATTATTTACAGCGATAGTGTGTAAATAATTCGTAATATTTTTTCTCGTTAAAGAGTAATAAAGAAATTTAGGTTCAATGTTTTTATCAACGACATCAATCGTCAAGAAACCAGTTGAAACTATGAAGTTATCTTCTGGATTTTCTAAAAAACCAAAATGTTCATGTTCCGGTCGAACTGTTGAATAAACAATGGTTTCTCTTTTTACTTTACGTTGCGCTCTACTTGGAAATGGAGCAATATTACTATCGAGTATTTGAATAGTATCAATTCTATTTCTTGTAATGTTGCTTGTATCTAAGTATTGAATTATTTGTGGAGAGTGAGAAGAACTAATTGTTTCAGCATTTAATTTACATACATCATTAACTACAATCTTTCTGCTTTTCATATCTGCAAACTTCCCAACTGTTTTTTAATTTCGCTCTCCAACTTTTTTGATTCAGCAAAAAGTGTATCCAAATTTTTCTTGTACGAATCCATTTTAGATGTGAACTCTTTTGGCGTTATGTCGGTGTATTCAATTTTCACTTCAAAATACTGTCCCGTGCTGAACGAATAATTTTTCTCTTTTATTTGCTCGTAAGAAACGACAACGGTAAAATCTTCTTGTGCTTTGTGTTTGTTAAACGTATCAATAATCAATTGTTCTTCATCGGAGGAGAGAAGTGTTTTTTGGTTCTTTCCTTCTTTTACGGTTGTGCCAAGTTTGGAAGCATCCATCAAAACGATATCTCCTTTGGTGTTTGCTTTATCAATAAACAACACAGAAACATTGGTGCCGGTGGTTGCAAAAATATTGCTTGGCATACTTACCACACCGCGCAGCATTTTTTCATCAATAAGTTTTTCGCGAATCTTTTTTTCAATACCGCTTTGCGCAGTTATAAATCCGGTGGGAACAACGATTGCCGCTTTTCCGTTGTGCGCAAGCGAATACATAATGTGCTGAATGAACAGAAGATAAATTGCCATTTTATCTTTATCCTTATTCGGAATATTCGGAACGCCGGCAAAAAATCTTTTCTTGTGTGTATCGCTTGCCAATGTTTCTCTATCGTCGCTGAAATCAGTTTTGAACGGCGGATTGGAAACAATGAAGTCGAATTTTTTTAAATCATTTTTTTCATCATTGATGTGGAACGGATTGGTGAGCGTGTTTCCTTTAATCACATTATGGAGTGAATGCACTAAATTGTTTAAGATTAAATTCAACCGAAGAAACTCGGAAGATTTTTGTGAAATATCTTGCGAGTAAATCGTGCATTTATCTTCGCCAATTTTATGCGCTAACGAGAGCAACAAACTTCCCGAACCCGCAGCGGGATCGTAGAGGATAACACTTTTTACCGGAGAAGGCGCAAGAATGTTCGCCATAATTTTTGCAACTGCCGGCGGCGTGTAATACTCGGCGTATTTACCGCTGTCTTTGTTGTAATCTTTAATGAGGTATTCAAAAATGGTGGAAAAAAAATCATACTTTTCTTCAAACACCGGCTCAAAACTAAACGCAACAAGTTTGTTAATAATGGCTTTGCAGAACGGCGATTTCTGATTTGCTTCAATAATGTACGGCGAAAGTTTATCGAACAACCGAATTTTTTCTGCGCCAATTGTTGCCACGGAAAAAAGTTTAATATTGAAATCGGCAATATCAATAAGCGTATCATCGAACACGGTTGCAAAATCGCCCTCGTTTTGTTTGTTGAAAAGGTAACTGATGAAATGAGTTTTTTTCAGTTTTGCCGCACGCTCACCGATTTTCACCAGCATATATTCATAATCTGCTTTCGCCATTTTCTGAATATCTGCTTCAATGTTGCTGCTGTTTTTTAAATCTTTGTTTGCATTTCTTGCTTCGTGTAAAAACTTATCGTTCAAAAATTTGTAGAGGAATACTTCGGTAATAATTTTGTATTCGCTTCCGGCATTCGCCAATCCGTAATTACTGCAAATGGTTTTTAATCCGTCAATGAGTTCTTTTGTTTTTTCTCTTTGTTCTGTGTGGTTTGTCATTTATTTAAAATATCGTTCGCATAAAATTTATTTTTTCTTTTTCTTCTTGCTGCCTTCTTTCAATCGCAAAACAGATTTTGCATTCAATGATGTTACAACTTTTTTCCCTGTTCTTGATTCCAATTCTTTTCTGGCTACCCGTGCAACATCACCGCCTTGTTTTGCAACTTTTTTACTGTCTTCAAAATCTTTAGGGTTAACTACTGCTGAAATATCTTTCGTAGATGCTTCTGCAAGCATATTCAAAATGAGTTCCGTGTTGGTCATATTATCCCGAAGATTTTCCTTTTTCAATCCTTTCAAGATTTTATATTCCTTGGTTGTTTTATCGCTCCATGCTTTGGTGATGATATCAGTAAGTGTTGCGAATTGAATGCCTTCTTTCAATCCTCTTTTCTTCCATTCGTCGGTGAGTTCTTTTCTAATCTCAATGCTTTTCAGTCGCTGGTTAATCCAGTTTTCAGAATAGCCCAATTGCAGATATTCTTTCAAAGCCCTGTCAATAGTGAGTTCAGGGTCTTGCATTTCATCCAATCGTTCAGATGCAACTTTTGCAAGCCAAAGTTTAAATGGTTCTGCTTTGGGTGATGGAATGGATTGTATGAGACGGAACAATTGTTCGGTGTCGGCAACATCAGTCATTCGCATTTTGCCGTCTTCAGCCGCCATTTTCAACTGTCCGATTTTTTCGGACAGTTCACTTCCTTCTTTTTTGAGTTTGGCTTTCAGATCACTCCAATATTTTCTTGGTCTATCGGTGCCGGTAAGAATTTCAATGACATCAATAATTGATAAATACCATTTCTCTTGCTCTGCATCCCAAAGCGTTCTTACCTTTTTTTCTTCAAATATTTTTATGGCTGTTTGTTGTTCCATAGTAATTTAATTTTTTTTTTGATTCTCAAATTGCTCGTTCGTAAAAGTATTCGTTTACTAACGTATGATTGATAAATCGAATTGTATCGAGATTTGTGATACCTTTTTTTTCGAGAGTTTCTAAAATGGTTCTCTCGGTTACTTCTGAAAAATAATCCTGATTGCTTAACATAGATTGATTGTTCGTGATGGTTACATCTGTTTTGTGTTTGATGTTCAATAAAACTTCCTGCAAAGTAAACTCAGAGTTAAAAATATTCAGGTTGTTTTCATTGATGCGTTTATGGATTTTAGCAAACTTTGTGTCATTCTCATATTTGGCTGCAAGTTGAGTGTCTTTGTTGTTGAGTGTATTCGCCTGTTCATAAATGTTTTTCAAATTCTTAATTGCTTCATTCATTTCCTCCGAAGTCAATTCTTCGATGTTCTTCTTTTTGAATACGCGTTTGAGTTCTTCAAATAAGGAAATGAACATCGGATCTTTCTTGTCAAAGTTTCCTTCTAATTCTTTTCTTGCTCTTTCCAATTCTTCTCTGAATTTATCCGCAATCTGCAATTCATGCGTTGCAATTTTGCGGAACGTAAATTGCATTTTCTCCAAAGCAATGTTTAATAAGTTAGTATTATCGGTAGCATTTTCAAGATTCTCTTTCAGATTGATAATATCAATTCTTCTCGTTACTTCTGCATAGAGTTTATTCACAATGTCAAAGGAGAACTTTTCGAGCAGTTCAGTATAACCCATTATTTTAATAATGTTGTACAAACTCCGCAAGTTTTCTAAACATTGTTTGATTTCGTTGATTTCTTTTTTATCCGTAATCTTGCTAACAACTTTTTGAAATTCTTCCAGATTGGAAAAGTCATACAAGAAAAGTTTTTCTCGTATCTCGGCTATTTCAGTATCAATTTCTTCTGCCGATTTAAATAGATTGGAATACTCTTTTACTTCATCGCCTAATTCCGCTTGCAATTCTTTGAAATATTCTTTATTCGTTTTATCAAACTCTTTGCGGATGTCGGCAAAGTCAACTACATAGCCATATTTGAAATTCTTGTACGGTCGGTTTACTCTTGTCAGCGTTTGCAATAAATTATGTTCTTTTACAACTCGTGTCAGATACATTTTTTTAAGTCGCTTTTCGTCAAAACCGGTAAGCAGCATATTGTAAACAACAAGCAAATCAATTTCACCTTGTTTAAAAGCGGATTGATTGTCTTTTCTTATTTCTTTTGTATCCACATCGTATAGAATAAGTGCAGCATTCAATGGTTTATCTTCATATCGTAAATACAAAACCGAAGGTTCCGCCGCAATGCGATAATTTGTCTTCGGTGTTTCTTCAATTTGTTTAGCAATTAATTCTTTCGCTTGATTATGCTTTTGTAGTTCTTCAAAAATCATTTTCGCTTGTTCCGAAGAATCGCAAACAATCATTCCGCCAATGGAATTGTCTAATTGATTTGAACGGCTTTGTTTAAAATCATCGATAATGTATCTAACTAATGGCTCAACGAATTTAGGATGGGCAAATACTTCTCTTTTTGTAAGTGTGCCTTGTTCAGTTTCTATCTGTTTTAAAATATCTATTACTTCATTTCTAAACTTTGTTTCAATTGCTTCCCGAATCAATTTCAACGTATAACCATCAGCAATAGATTTGTTGTAATAATATTTATGAAAATAATCGCCAAAAATTTCCTTGCTTTTGTAATCACCGGAAATTAACGGAGTTCCGGAAAGACCAATCAAAACTGCATTTCTATCGGAAGTAATTAAGTTGGAAAGAAAAGAACCTTTCGGATTATAACTGCGGTGAACTTCATCAAGGAAATAAATTCGTTGAACATTCAAATGATAATCGGCTACTTGTGAAATGGATTCAGTAGAAAATTTCTGAATATTGACTACGGTTATTGTTTGCACACCAATATTCTTTGCCGTCGCTCCGGCTGTTTGAATATTTTTTATGAAATCATCTTTTGAACTCACGAGTTCAACTTTTAAACCTCTGCTTTCAAATTCATTTTTTGCTTGTGTTGCTAAATCAAGTCGGTCAACAATAAAATAGAATTTGGCAATAGTGTTGTGCTGTTGGTAATAATCGCGTAAATAAAAAACATTGAAATATGCAAGCGCAGTTTTTCCGCTGCCTTGTGTGTGCCAAATGATTCCTTTTTTGATTCCGCTTTTTAATTTGCTTTCGATTGCTAATGATGCAAACAATTGCGGATAACGCATTATTTGTTTTTCAATTCTGTTGCCGACTGTATCGGTGCTGTTTACATAAGCAATTCCATATTTCAGAATGGTTTTAAAACGGTTTTTGCTTAATAACGAAGTGATTATTCTGTTTGTAGGAGAGGAGGTATTTTTGTTGGTTTCGTATTCAACCGTTCCAAAAATTGATACAAGATTATTGTCAAGTAATATTTGTTTTTCTGCTTCTACATTTTCCTTAGGAATGTTTTGAAGTAATACAGTGTCTTCTTCTCTAAAGCAGTTAAACTTTACTTGGTCAGTATCAGGAGTTGCATAAAAAGCGCCTTGAATCGGCGTAATTGATTCTTCATCATACTCTTGATTGTTGGAGAAAATCAACAACTGAGTAATGTTCATGAATTTTTTGAACTTTGTATTTTTGAATCTTGTGTGTATTCGGTTGCGTTCATCTAAAATTCCTTCTCTATTATTTGGTTTCTTCACTTCAATAAAAATCAACGGCATTCCGTTTATCAAAATAGTAATGTCCGGTCGAAATTCTTCTTCACCATTTTTGTACGTGAGTTCGGTTATAACATTGAATAGATTGTTCTCGAAATTTTCAAAGTCAATAAGTTTGCAGTCAAAATCACCACATAAACTTTTATAAAAAACTTTTCCTACATCATTATTATCAAGTTGAATATTGAGTTCAGAAATGAAAGACGCAATTTCTCCATCGGTGTATTCCTTGTTGTTAATTCTTGAAATACCTTCTTTGAATTGTGAAATGAAAATATTCGTATCAGCATGAATATTGTTCATTTTCGATTTCGGTAAAAATATATATCCCAATCGTGTAAGATGTACGATAGCAGGAATTTTTACTCTTGAATCTTCGTTAAATTTCACTGTAATATCTTTGCAAATGTAGGTAATTGTTCTGCTTTTTACTGAATGATAATTATCGTATTAACTCCATTGCCAACCGTACAATCCTTTCACACAACTGCGGAAATTCAATTCCAACAACTTTCGCTGCCTTCGGAACTAAACTTGTTGATGTCATTCCGGGAATGGTGTTCACTTCCAAACAGTACAATTCTCCGTTTGGCTTTAAACGAAAATCAGTACGGGCAAATCCTTTACATCCTAGAACGTTGAACGCTTTCAATCCTTGTTCCTGAATTTTTAGAAATGATTCTTTTGGTAATTCTGCAGGACAAATATATTCTGTTTCCCCTTTGGTGTACTTGCGTGTGTAATCGTAGAAACCCCCTTTCGGTTTTATTTCAATGATGGGCAACGCTTCATTTCCCACAATTGGAACGGTGAGTTCTCGTCCTTCGATAAATTCTTCGAGCAAGACTTTCTCGGAATATTGAAATGCAAGTTCGATTGCCGGAATAAGTTTTTCTTTTTCAGTAACAATGCTCATTCCAATTGTTGAGCCGCCGTCATTTGGTTTTACAACACATGGAATTGGAAACTCCATTACTCCACTTCTCCACTTCTCCATTTCTTGCTTTTCAATCACTTTCCACTTGGGCGTTGCAATTCCATTTCTTTCAAATACCACCTTCGCCATTGCTTTGTCCATTGCGAGCGAACTTGCAAGAATATTTGAACCGGTGTACGGGATCCCGCGCAACTCCAACAATGATTGCATTATTCCATCTTCCCCGTATTTTCCGTGCAATGCAAGAAAAACAATTTCTACATTATCGAGCAGAGAAGAATTAACACACGCAAAATAATTTCGCGTAGGAAAATTGGAAAGTTCGGAGAGCGATGGAGGAATTTCTGCAATGTTCTGCGGAAGGGATTCGAGAAAATTGTTTGGCTGCTCGTTTCCAAATGTAGGGTCAATCGCAGTTACGTTGTGTCCCAATTCACGTAAGGCATTGACAACACTTCTGCCCGATGCGAGCGAAACATTGCGTTCTGGAGAAATTCCACCGAGGAAAACTGCGATGTTTAACAAGGTTTGCGGTTCCTGCCCGCCTTTGGCGAGTGAAAGGTTTGGGGTTTGAGTCATTAAAATTGAAAACGGATTATTTTTTCGGCAGAAATATACCGAAACAAATAATCCGCTCTCAAAAAAAAATATCGGGATTGAAATTATTTCATCAGAAGCATTTTGGTATTGCTCACATCACCGCTATTTCTCCACCAAACATATCTGCTTATATTTGTGCATAAAATTTTATGAAAACAATTTCCTTCTCTCAACTTTCTCAACGTACAGAGTCGTTTACTCCGCTCTTTCTCGATTATCTCAATAATTTTTCTGCAGTAGAAAAATATTATAACGGAGATTATCGTTCACCGGATGCATTTCGGAAGAATCTTGAAACGCTTCGCTTCCCGCAGGAAACACGGAATGTGCTGGCGAATGTGCTTCTGGAACAAGCGCAACAGTATCACGCGAAATCAAAAGCGTTTGAGAATATCGAGTTACTGAAAAAAGAAAATACGTTTGCTGTTGTTACCGGACAACAAGTCGGGATATTCCTCGGTCCGCTTTACACGTTGTATAAAACGCTTACAACAATCAAACTCGCAGAAAAACTTTCAACAGAATTTCCTGAATATAATTTTGTCCCCGTCTTTTGGATGGAAGGGGAAGACCACGATTTTGCCGAAGCGAATTCGCTCACGATGCTCGACACTGAATTTCAACCGAAGAAATTTACGTACAACATCGGCGGCATTCCCCACGAGGAAAATCTTGGCGCGGTGGGAGAAGTAATTTTCGATTTTTTCTTTAACGATTTTAAGACTTCGGTTTTCGGTTTACTTTCTAAGACGGAATTCAGCGAAAACGTTCTCCACGTTTACTCGCAGTGCTATCGCGATGGAGTTTCTTTCAACATGGCATTTGCTCAATTGATGAATGAATTGCTGGGGGAGAGCGGACTTATTTTTCTTTATCCGAATGACTGGCGGCTGAAAAAAATAACATCAACACTCTTCAAAAAAGAGTTGGAGGAATTTCCCCGTTCTTCGCAATCCATCATCGAACGAAGCGCGGAGTTAGAGGAGAATTACCACGCACAAATTAAACCACGCGCACTCAACCTCTTTCTTTTTCACAACGGGAAACGGCACGCCATCGAACCAACGGAAGGAAAATTTTTCCTGAAGGGGACGCATACATTTTTTTCCAAAGAAGAATTGCAAACGATGCTTGAAACAACACCGGAAAGTTTTTCTCCCAACGTAGTTCTTCGTCCGCTCTGTCAGGATACATTATTACCCACGATTTCGTACGTCGGGGGACCATCGGAGATTGCATATTTCGCGCAACTGCAACCGTTGTACGAATACTTCGGAGTAGCAATGCCGATTATTTACCCGCGTGCAAGCATTACGCTCATCGAACCGCGCGTTGTAAAATTTGCCGAGAAATATCGATGGGAATATGCGGAGTTGTTGAATGACCGGACAGCATTGACAAAACAATTCAGTAATAAACTTTCGGAAGTCTCACTCGAAGAAATATTCATCAACAAAGAGAAACAGATTCTTGCTGAATTGGAAACGCTTCTCCCTTCACTTCAAAACACGGATGCAACATTATCCGGAGCGTATGAAACCGCGAAGAATAAAATTTTGTATCAACTCTCTTCGTTGAAGGAACGTGCAATGGCGGCACAGCAAAAAAAACAGAGCACCAGTATTCAACAACTCGAGAAAGCCGCTAATTCTGTTTTTCCGAATGAACATTTACAGGAGCGAACGCTCAACCTGCTCTATTTCCTGAATAAGTACGGATTGGGAATGGTGGAAAAAATTCGGAAGGAAATTTCGATGGATACTTTTGAGCACCAGTTGGTAGAAATCAATCTGTAATAAGTGCGCCCCTAATACTATTTTCGATTTACCGCAAAGAGCGCAAAGTAAATTCGCAAAGGACAATAAAATCTCAAAAAATCTTCGACAATACTTTATGTCCTTTGCGGTTAAGTTCGTTTCTGAGTTTTCTAAATGTGTCCATAAATTAGTAAATCACTTTCTCTAAACACAATCCTTTTGCCGGTGCGGATTGTGAGGCGTTGCTTCTATTGTGCGAGTGAAGTATCGTTGAAAATTCCTCCAGCGTAACTGCATCGCGCCCCACATCCACCAACGTTCCAACTAATGTGCGCACCATTCCGTGCAGAAAACGATTTCCCCGAATCGTAAATTTCAGGAATGGCAATTCTCTTTTCCATTCTGCAGAATAAACAGTACACGCGGTATTTTCCTGTTCGGAAATATTTTTACAGAAGGAAGAAAAATTATGTTCGCCGGAAATCTGCACCGCGGCGGCATTCATTCGTTCAATATCGAGAGAGAAGAAAAATTCCCAGCAAAATTTTCTGTGCAAAGCGGAGGGCTGCGTCGCGATGGTGTAAACGTATTCCCGTTCCCGCGCACTGTAGCGTGAATGAAACTCCGGAGGTACATTTTCAACGGAGAGGATGGCGATATCTTCCGGAAGTAATCCATTTAAAGCGGAGAATATTTTTTCGTTAGCGAGAGGAGTTTCGGTGAGAAAATTTGCAACTTGCCCTTTTGCGTGTACTCCGGCATCCGTTCTTCCTGCGCCAAGAAGTGAAATGGTATGCTGCAATACCTGTTCTAAAATTTTTTCTATTTCTTCCTGAACAGTCCGTTGCTGAACTTGCTTTTGCCATCCGAAAAAATTTGTCCCGTCGTATTCGACAACAAGTTTGATATTGCGCATTCGCTCCTTAACGTAAAGAGTGGGAGAACATCAGCTGTATTCCGTGTGAGGTGGGAAAGGTTGCGGTCGCCATTGGTTGCACATGCAACTGGAGCGACGACTGAAGATTTTTATTCGAAGAGGAAACTGCAAGTCCTGCATTTACCGCGCTGGCAATGCGGTTGAGAATTAATCCCGTTGCAACAAATTTTAAGTTGTTGAAGGCGAGGTCGCTATCTATGCGCATTTGACGGTATTCTCTTCGCGTTGCCTCCGATGTCCAGTTCCAATAATACTTTGATTCAGGGAGATACAGTTTATCCGTTTGTCGTTGAAGCAGTTTCGCGTTGTTGTATGCTTCGAGCGAGGAATAGTTTCCGATGTTGACAAAGAACTTATCATCTTTTCCGGAAAGCGACACATCGGCATTTTTTTTAGCAAACTGCCGCGCATCGTTTTGCACCCACGATGCATACGAATAGAATCCGCCGTATGTTAACCAAAGTCCCGCATCGGCGAGCATAAAATATTTCCCCGATGAAAAATTCCCCGAGTACAATTCACCTAATCCCGGAAGAACAAGAGAGAGAAACACTGCTAACGGCGGACTCTTTTTTGAAACAGAGGTTTGCCGATTATCTTCGGGAAAGGATTGTTGTCGAATCGGAGTGAAGGATTGGGTATCAAAAAAATGTTGAGCGTGGAATGAACCGGTTATTGGTTCCTGCGAAAAACATTTTTCCGTAATGAAGAACGAAACGAGAAATGTAAAAATGAAGTGGTTGAGTTTCATACTGTTGCAAAAGTTAGTTGCGATGTATTTTTCTGAACATTATTTTTCTTGAGATAAGTTCCATTTGTCGCGTTACCGAAGCAATGTTCTTCCCCCAGTGATTGAATGTGAACGGGAATTATCGTATTGACGAACTCGTCTGTTGCGGGAATCTCCACACGAACATAGTTTGAAGTAAACCCGGAAAAATTCTCTCCATCGCTTTTTTGTTCTACGAGAACATCAACGGTGGAACCGACAAACTTGGAATAAAAATCGCGCCGTTTTTTCTGACTTAACAATCGAAGTGTTTCATTACGTTTGAACCGGATTCGCGGCTCAATTTTCTGGTGTGATTCAGCGGCTACCGTATTCGGACGTTCAGAGTAGGTGAACACGTGTAGATACGAACAGGGGAGAGCGATGAGGAATTGCCACGTCTCTTCAAAATGGTTTTCTGTTTCACCGGGGAATCCAACGATAACGTCAACACCGATTGCGACATCGTTATCTTTTGATTTGAGATAATCAACGACGCGGCGGTAATCATCGGTACTGTATCTGCGCCGCATTTGTTTGAGTATTTCATCACTGCCGCTTTGAAGGGGAAGATGGAAGTGCCGGCAAAATTTTTCCGACGAATAAACAAAATCAATAATTTCTTTTGTCAGGAGATTTGGTTCAATGGAACTGATACGAATTCGCGGAACGTCCACTTCATCAAGTGCCCGTAGCAATTGAAGGAATGAGGTCCCGTTTTTTCTTCCGTAATCTCCAACATTCACTCCCGTAAGAACAATTTCTTTATATCCCAAAGAAACAAGTTGGCGTGCTTGCAACACTGTTTGGTCAATGGATTGGCTTCTGCTTTCCCCGCGTGCGAGAGGAATAGTGCAAAATGAACAGGTATAATCGCACCCATCCTGCACTTTTAAGAATGCACGGGTTCTGTTTCCTGCTTCGGAAGAAAACGCGGGTCCGAAATCATTTGCTTCGCCGATGTCCGAAACAAAAATTTTTGTAGTATCATTTTTTTCAAACGAAGAAACCAAATCAAACAACTTAAATTTTTCTTTAGCGCCTAAGACAACATCCACACCGTCAATGGATGCAATTTCTTCGGGTTCGAGTTGAGCGTAACAACCGACGACAGCAACGAATGCGCGAGGAGAAGTTCGCAATACACGGCGAATCCATTGTCGCGCTTCTCTATCCGCACGTTCGGTTACACTACAAGTATTCAAGACGACAACATCGCACGGTGAATCTGTATCGCCGATTTGAAATCCACGCGAAACAAATTCGTGTCCCAACGCGGAACTTTCGGTAAAGTTCAGTTTACATCCAAGCGTATGGAATGCAACACGGGGCTTTTCGGTTTGGAGTTCTGGATTCATTATGATAAACGTGTTCTCAATAAAAGAAAAAAGAGTTGCCTTGCGACAACTCTTTTTCTTTCAATAGGGATTTATTCGGGTAACGATTCTTTCTGAACAGAGGGCTCTGTTTCAGGCGAAAGCATTACATCATCAAGCGGTACTTCGGGAGTGAAATCCAGAAACATATCCGTTTCGGTGAATTCAATCTTCGGAATCGGTGCAGAGATAACTTCCTTCAGCGTGATGGAGGGTAAGTGATGCGCCTGCACATATTCGTCAATCGTTTGCTGGTCTTTCGCCTTCAAATATTCGAGCACGGAAAGCACGATACGTTTATTTTCTTTATCGAACTCCAGCACTTTCATATGCAAAACATCGCCGACCTGAAATTTTTCGGTAATGTTTTTCACGGGTGATTGTGAGAGATGCGAGGCAGGGACAAATCCATCAACTCCCATCGGAAGTTCAACGATAAGTCCTTTCCCCTCGATATTCCGCACAACGGTGCCTTCCGTTTCGGCGTTGAGAGCGTACACGTTCTCCAGCGCTTCCCACGGATTATCTATTAACTGCTTGTGACCGAGTGAAATACGTCGTTGTTCCACGTTGATTTCCATTATCTGTACGTCAATTGAATCGCCGCGTTTGATTATTTCACCGGGATGGCGGATTTTCTTTGTCCACGAAAGGTCGGAGATATGGATTAATCCATCAACGCCTTTTTCCAGTTCAATAAATGCGCCGAAGTTTGCCAACGTTTTCACGATACCGAGATGACGCGAACCGACGGGATATTTTTCCATCAGTTTGAACCACGGGTCGGGCTCGAGTTGTTTCATACTGAGAGCAAGTTTCTTTTCATCTTTGTTTAACTCAACGACTATTGCTTCTACGGTTTGACCTAAAGCAACTATCTGGGATGGATGTTTGATATGTTGCGTCCAACTCATTTCTGAAATATGGACTAACCCTTCCACACCCTTCTCGAGTTCCACAAACGCGCCGTAATCCGTCAAAGAAACAACACGTCCTTCAACTTTCATACGAAGTGGGAATCGTTCTTCAATATTTTCCCACGGGTGCGGTGTGAGTTGTTTCATCCCAAGCGAGATGCGTTTTTTCTCCTGGTCGAAATCAAGAACGACGACGTTCACTTCTTCATCGAGTTTGATGAAGTCCTGAACGGTGGTAATTCTGCCCCAGGATAAATCGGTGATATGGACAAGTCCATCAACGCCGCCGAGGTCAACAAAGATACCAAAGTCCGTAATTGCTTTTACGTGACCTTGTAATACTTGTCCCTTTTCGAGACTTTGAATAATTGCTGCGCGTTGTCCTGCCATTTCCTCTTCAATAAGTATTTTATGGCTAACGACGACATTTTCATACGGGTGATTGATTTTCACGACGCGGACATCCAGTACTTTTCCGATGAACGAATCGAAATCGCGAACGGGACGAACGTCTATTTGTGAACCGGGAAGAAATGCTTCTACGCCGAGTAAATCAATGACGAGACCCCCTTTAATTCTACGCATAACGGTTCCCTGGAGAACTTCCCCTTTTTCGGAGGACTGTGTGATGCGTTTCCATACGCGCATAAACTCAGCGCGTTTCCGTGAGACGATTAAACGCCCATCTTTGTCTTCTATTTTTTCGATGAAGACTTCGACGGGGTCGCCAATGTTTAAATCGGCAAGGTTGGTAAATTCCGCAATCGGGATTCTTCCCTCGGATTTGAAGCCGATATCCACGGCGACAAAATCGGTTTCAATCGCAAGAATTTTTCCTTGAAATATTTCCGCTTCTTTTACTGCGGAGACGGAGTTTTCATAGAGTTTCATCATCGCATCGTGGTCGCTTTTATCATAATCGCGTTCACGAATTGCAACGAGGCGGCTGCTACGGG
>JAGXRH010000054.1 GCA_018335975.1 Ignavibacteriales bacterium | reverse complement strand
AAAGAAGAACAAACAAGTGTAACGGAATGTCCACGTTTCGCGATGCGGGAAAATATTTCATGAAAATGCACTTCAGCGCCGCCGCCGAGTGGATTCCGAATATCCTGCCAGTTAAAAACGAGAATGTTCACACCGAAATAACTGTGCTACGACAAATTCGTTTTGTGTATGAAAAGAGATTACTGATTCGAAGAATCTTTTCCGACATTTTTCTGGGCGACGCGCGCTTCGAAACTTTTGATTTGGTTTTCTATATTTTTATCTCCGGGACGTTGTCGCTTCATAACACCCAACACATCAAGCGCTTTATCAAACTGTTGTGTTTCATTATAGATATCGAGAAGGTATCGGTACGGACTGTAATAACCGGATAAATCGTCGCTTCCTTCGTTAATCAACGCCCAGCATTTTGCTTCTAATTCCCGTGTGTAATCATTAGCATATTCAGTATTTCCAACTCGTTGATGGAATGTTCTCAAATCACCCATCAATCTCCAATCCATCGGTATCACATTGCGTGGAAGTAATTGTTCCATTCTATTTAAGATTGCGCGCGCTTTCTCGTTTTCTTGTTTTGTTTGGTTATAGTGAATCGAAAGTCGGAGAAATGCATACCGGTAATTCGTTATCATCCGTTTTGTATTTTCATCGAAGAAGACATCGGGGTTATTGAGATTGCGGAAACGATAACCGAATTGTTGCGTTTTGGATGGAGGAGCATCGGTCATTAAATGCTTTTCTAAAATGCCGATGTCTAATCCCTCTTCTTCGCTATTCGATTTAATTGGTTTCAATTCCCACGTCAATCCCTGATACCAAAGATAATCATCGAGACCGATTTTACTATCCGGTGAACAGGTAACTGCAAAATGAACGGGGCGCTGCCATCGGTTTGCTCGAAGAATTTCATGAACCATAATGTCTTGTATTCGGATTGCTTTAATATCACCGGATTCCATCGTTGGAGTCATCGTGAACTTAATTTCTTTTGGGAAAGATGAAGCATCGGTGATTCCTTGCAACTTTAACGTCTCTTCGACATTATAACGGGTGAGTGCATCAGCGGTAACCGGAAGAGTCATTTCGCGGGAATCCCAACGTATCGGTTGTAATTGCGTAATTTCTTCATCGGAAAATTCGATGGGGACTTTCAATGCGCCGTGCGGTGTGTTGTTCTTTAACTGTTTAATATACCAATCGGTATTTACTAAACTGAGATTTACAATACGAACATCGCGGCGAACCCCTTCCACATCCTGTAAATACCAAAGCGGAAATGTGTCGTTGTCTCCGTTGGTAAACAGAATACCGTTGGGTTCACACGACTGTAAAATATTATACGAATAATCCCATGCTACATAATTTCCCGCGCGGCTATTTTGATGAAAGTTCATCCGTATCATATTGACGGGAACAAAAAGTGTGCAAGCCGCAATCGTAACCGAAGCAATTGCCGGTGATAACGATTGTTTGTTCAGGTAGGTTTTCAATGAATCAACAATACCGACGATTGCGACGGAAATCCAGAGAGCAAAAATCATAAATGCACTTACGTAAAAATAATCGCGTTCACGAGGTTGTGGTTGCTGCTGATTTTGATATAAGGCGAGAATAACTCCAGTTATCAGAAAGAGTGTAAAAAAAGTTATCCCCATTTTCCAATCCTTCCGAATATGGTAGAACATTCCAAACAGACCGAGTAATAATGGAATGCCCCACGTTCCTTTCCACGAAATGCCGGAATCCTGTTCGTCTCCTCCACGCCCGATAAAATTCCACGTCAAATACCGATTAAACATATGGTCAATTTGATACCGCCACATAAATTCGGTATCCGTTTTGTAATTGGTATAAATTCCCTGATGCTGTGGCTCGGGGCTCCATCTTCGCGGCATAAATTTTGGCTGCTGACCATATTGCTCGCGACTGATGTAGCGAACAAGTCCTGCAAAATCGCTTGGGTCATTTTCATTCATCGGCATATTTGGCGCATTTGCGCGAACGATGACGAGTGTATAGGAAGTATAACCAAGAACAATTAACAAAAACGTAAGTGATGCAAGATGTAAGTATTTTTTCTTTGTTCGTTCTGCATACACCAATCCGATGATGGAACCGATAATAATGAGAAAGGGAAGAATACGAAAAGCAGGGCTTCTCATACCGCCGAATTCTCCGTCAAACAATTGCGGGAATCCTTGAACAATTCCGGAATAAATGAGAAAGAAAATTACCAGCCCTAAAAATAAAAATGGAAAGAATTTTTGAAATGTTATGAAATTAGCAATATAAAAGAATAAAGCAATCATTAACATTACCGAAATCCAACCCATAAATTCTGTTGAACCGAAAAGAATAAAAACCTGACTTACAAAGGCAAGGATGCCAAGTCGTAAACCAAATTTTTCATAATCGCCTTCAATAGTAACTTTTTTAAAATAGTATAACATCAGTACTCCGAAGAGAAGAAGTACTGCCCCGAGATGCACCCCGATTGAAAGTCCGAGAAGATAGGCAATAAGAAAAAGATATTGTTCGTTTTTCGGGAGGTCGGCGCGCTCATACCACCGAAGTGTAAGCCATAATACAGCACTTACAAAAAGCATACCCGAACCATAGACTTCTGCTTCCACAGCATTGAACCAGAAAGAATAGGAAAACGCGAGACCGAGGGCGCCAATTACTGATGCACCGTAAACAGTTATTTTATCGGAGAGTAATTCCGGCTTGCCGCGAAAGTTTGCAATGATTTTAACAGCAGAGAGATACGTGAACATTACACTCAATGCGCTTGCAAATGCTGAAACAGAATGCATTCGAACTGCAAGGTCTGGCGAGAGCGGAAGCATTGAAGCGATACGGAGAAGAAGTAGAAAAAGGGGAGAACCCGGAGGATGGGGGACTTGTAACAAGTATCCGGCTGCGCAAAATTCTCCAACATCCCAAAAGGCGACCGTTGGCGACAGCGTGATAGAATAAACAACGAGCGCAATAAGAAAAACTCCCAATGCGATAATACGATTCAAATTATTTTGCACGATATATTAACTTCCTATTATAGTGATAATGTTTGAGTAATATTTTAAAAAAAGCGGACTAAATATAGCGAAAGCATTGAGTTCAAGAAATAAAAATCAAACTAAAATTAGTGGTGGAAAAAAATGAGCATTGGATAGTGAGGTCATCAAATTTAAAAAACCAAGTAATAATACTGGTTTGTGATAAAAGCAGAAATTTCCATTTAATTTTTCATAATGCTTGACTCGTATTAAAATTTCAAATATATTTGCCCACCAAATTTAATTAACATATTCTATTCACTTTATATAATTACAAATACTTATGAAAAATGTGTATAAATATTTTGCTTCTGTTCTTGTTGCCGGTTCAATTTCCTATATGACCGGTTGTAATAATGGCGGTCAAAATTTATCAACGACTCCAACGGTTCAGCAAGAAAATAATCAAGAAAAAATTGCTGTCCCTGGTTCGCGCCCTGAATACGTTTCAGGTGAAATACTCGTAAAATTTGCTTCCGGTGTTTCAACTTCCAAACTCAATGCCGCTCTCAGTATGGTTAACGGCACAATAGCAGAAAAGGTTGTTACCGAAGCAATGAAATCTTCCGGTGATAACGAAGGTATTGCAATCGTAAAAACTTCCATGGATGTTTTCACCGCGATTAATGCGTTGAAGGGTTCATCCGAAGTTGTCTATGCAGAACCAAATTATTATTATTATCACGATGCAACATCGAACGATACTTACTATACCAATGGTTCACTCTGGGGAATGTACGGCGACGCAACATCTCCGGCGAATCAATATGGAAGTCAAGCAGGCGAAGCATGGGCAGCCGGAAATACCGGTTCCAACACTGTTTATGTTGCAACAATTGACGAAGGTGCGCAATGGGCACACGAAGATCTTGCCGCAAATATGTGGTCGAATCCTTACGATGCCGTTGATGGAATAGACAACGACGGTAACGGATATAAAGATGATACCCGTGGTTGGGATTTCGATAAAAACGACAACACCACGTATGATGGTACGCAAGATGATCACGGAACACACGTTTCTGGTACTATCGGCGGAGTCGGCGGTAATGCAAAAGGTGTTGCCGGTGTCGTTTGGTCAGTGAAAATGATCACCTTGAAGTTCTTAGGTCGTGCAGGTGGAACAACCGCAAATGCAATTAAAGCAGTTGATTATGCAACGGATTTAAAAACCCGTCACGGTTTAAATATTGTTGCCACCAATAATTCATGGGGCGGCGGCGGTTTCTCTCAGGCATTGAAAGATGCTATTGATAGAGCGAATGCTGCAAACATCTTATTCTGTGCAGCCGCTGGAAATGATGGTTTAAGCAATGATGCGACGTTGAGATATCCTTCCAGTTATACAAGCGCAAACGTGATCGCAGTGGCTTCTATCACTTCTACCGGAGCGATATCAAGTTTCTCGAACTATGGCGCGACAACAGTTGATATCGGTGCGCCGGGTTCTGCAATTAACTCAACACTTCCTAATAATGCAGGAAATAAATATGGTTCATACAGTGGAACATCAATGGCAACACCACACGTTACCGGCGCAGTTGCACTTTATGCATCAACGCATCCTGGTTCAACGGCAGCACAAATTAAATCTGCAATTATGAGCAGCGCTGTTGCAACTTCCTCACTCTCTGGTAAATGTGTTACCGGTGGCAGATTGAATGTCAGTGGTTTCTAAATAACCTCTGAAATTATTCATCAACATTTGTTGATTCAAAAAACCTCGATTGCGAAAGCAGTCGAGGTTTTTTATTGTACGCTTGTTTTTGATTTCAGTTGTCCTTCAAAAAAGTTTTACGTTTATTTCTCTCCGAAATTCTACATCAAATAACTAATAACAAATAATTTTTTGGTAACACTCAATAACATAACAATCGGAGAAAGAAATCCTCTCGTTCTCATCGCAGGTCCGTGCGTTGTAGAAAACCGTGATATGATTTTAATTACCGCAGATAAAATTCTCTCGGTTGCTAAAAAGTTTTCGCTTCCGGTTATTTTCAAATCATCGTATAAAAAAGCGAATCGCACAAGCGGAAAATCATTCACCGGAATTGGAATGGATGAAGCCCTGCACATTCTTTCCGAATTGAAAAAAGAATTTTCGATTCCGATTCTCACCGATGTTCATACGGAAGAAGAAGTGAAACTTGCCGCGACTGTTGCAGATGTGTTGCAAATCCCCGCGTTTCTTTGTCGACAAACAGATTTACTTTTCGCTGCGGGAAAAACAGGAAAAGTGGTGAACATCAAGAAAGGACAATTTCTCTCACCGTACGATATGAAATTTTCTGCGGAGAAAGTGGAAATGGTTGGCAACAAAAATATTTTGCTCACTGAACGCGGAACAACATTCGGTTACAATAATCTCGTTGTAGATATGCGCTCGCTTGTGATTATGCGGCAACTCGGTTATCCCGTAATTTTCGATGCAACACATTCCGTGCAAATTCCCGGAACAGGCGAAGGTAAAACTTCCGGCAACCGCGAATTTATTTTACCCCTTGCTCGCGCGGCTGTTGCTGTTGGCGTTGATGGAATTTTTCTCGAAACACATCCGAATCCGAAAGAAGCAAAAAGCGATGCGGAAAGTCAATTGCCGTTGAGTGAGTTGGAAAATTTGGTGGAAGAGATTGTGAAGTTGAATGAAGTGAGGAAGAAAACAGGAAAAGAGCAATAAGGTATCAGGAGGGTTCATTTTTATTTTCCAATACTCCATCATTCCAAAACTCCATTCCTCCAATCTCAAAATACTGCTCTCACCTCCGCGCGTGCAGTGTGAACAACTTCCCGCGTTCCTTCCTTCCTACCATCGTACGTTGCACTCGATTGCAAATAATCGGTAATGCGATAATCGTACGAAGCTTTCCACAGCCACGAAATTCCGGAAACTTTCCCGTTTGTAAGTTGATACGGAAAATCAATGCTCGATTTCGAAAGTTGAACTTCTTCTCTCGTAAATTCCATTCGCACCTGCCCTTTGCTTTCAAATGAATATGTGAAGCGGGAAGATTGCGAATTCATATCTGCAATAATTGTTTGTGGTTTGTGGTTTGTGGTTTGCGATAACTCAAGTTTAAAACCAAATTCAAATTGTTGTTTCGGACGATACGAAAAATCTGTTGCAAAGGCATTTCCCGCAATATCCCTGACACGACTGTTAGGGACTGTCGAGGAAAGTTTGTCAGTGACGTTAGAAAAATCCGTTTGGTTTCCAATTTCATCATCGAGTTGAATACCCAACCGAATCGAGCGTTCACGATTGTAGCCGCGTTCAATCGTTGTTGCAAGTTGTGCTAACGATTTTCTCTGTTGAAAGCGAAATCGTAATGAAAATTTTTCATCACCTTCATTCCAAAACAAATCGTGCGTCTGTTGTTGATTCCCGGCTATCGTACTATCGCCAAGAAATTTACTCAATCTCAAAAAATAAACATCACTTGTCGTTGGGGAAGAATTTTTCTCTTCAAGACGGAAAAATGATTCGCTGGAAATTTTTGAGAAGAATAAATTTTCTGATAGAGAAAATATTTTTACCGGAGAAAGTCGTATGCGCAGATTTGTTCGCACATCAACAACGGGAAACAACGCATCACTCGGAATTGACGTGAGTATATAATCGCCGTCAAATCGCGTTAAACTAAAATCTGCATCGTTCACAATTCCATTGGAGTCCCTATCGCCGAGGTAAAGATAATTTCCCGTTCCTTTTTTTACTTTCAGGAAAACCCGCTCCGGTTTTGCGCTTCGTTCGCTCGTTGCTTCGTAGAGCCAATTTGTTTCCACGCCGCGATTGAACGGTGCATACCTTCCCTGCCAGCGAAGTAAAGTTGTTTGTATGTTACGATTTCCTTTTGCGAGAAATTCATTTGTGAATTTTTTATCGCGTATCGTTCCATCCACAGAAGAAGAAAAATTATTCGCTTCATACAACGAGAAAAAATATTTTTGCGTTACAGTTTTTGATGCACGGGAGAAGATATTTGAGGAAACCGAATCTTCATTCCTTACTTCCACTTCTCCGGAAACATCAGTGCCAAAAAATCTTTGCAGTGAAAGTTTTGGCGCAAATTCATTGAATCGGAAACTGTTTTTACTCAGAGTAATCACTGTAATGGAAGAATCATCATCTTTTCTTATTTCGTTTTCAAAACGGAAACTTGGAATTATATTTGCAATATTCCATTGTGCATTGCCTTTCTGTCGTTGAGAACTACTTGTCGAACCGTAATCGCGAATAAATGTTTGCTTTCGGTTTATATTTTCAAAATTGTAATAAAGCATTGGAAGATTTTCTTTTGAAAAATTTACACTTGCTTCTTTTCTCGTTGATGAATAAACACCACGACTTAAATTTCCGCTACCGATATTGAAGTTGAGAAATTCAGACGGCGAATAGACCATATTTCCTTCCAAGAGAAATTCATCGTTGTTTGTCGTGTTCTGCATATTCCATTTTCGAAAATATTCAGTGTTATCTATTCTATCCGGGGAAACGAAACCGCCAGCAATAATTCTGTTCTTTCCGTAAAAAGAAACTCGACCGAAGTTTTTAATTTCTTTTGAATCATAACGCAGAGAAAATTTAGTAGCGGTGTGAGTATTGTAGTTGTCGTCGAACGTAGAAAATCTGTTTTCATCAAAATTGCTTGTTGCAAATTCGCTTTCAATTTTCAAACTATCGGTAATAGAAGCGGAAAATTTTGCAACGCCGATTTGATGAAGTTCCGGAAGCGGAAGAAATATTTTTGGCAAATACGAGCCAAGGTTTTTTCCGACATACTCAAACACACCGATACTTTTGCGTTCGTAATCACCGCTACCGCTACCTACAAACGAAAATGTTACGGAATATTTTTGTGCTACGGTATCTGGCTTATATCGAAACATAAACAAGGTATCAGTAGACATTCCCGTAAAAACGGGAACACGAACATAATTTCCGAGCGAATCAATTCTCCATCCCTCTTTCGACGCCTGTTCACGATTGTTTCCTGCATTTCGTAAAATTGCTTTATCGCTATCACTCAAACTCACATCAAGCGGAGCGTCGAAATCATCTCCTTCGCGGTAATATTGCAGTGCAACGTTCAAATGATTATCAAAAAAATTATTTTCCGTTCTCGCGGCAAAACTATTGCGGGAATATTTCCTGTCGCTGTATTCAAAATCCACCACAATTCTTGAAACGCTGGTAATCAACCTGCGCGATGTAAATGTCAATTCCGCAGTCGAATAATCAATCGTAAAATCATTGCCATCCCCGCGGAGCATAATTTCCCCGTTCACATACACGCGCTCGCTTCCTGCAATGATGATAATATTTCGTTCATTATTTTTTCCAAACAACCGATAGGGTCCTTGCACTCCTTCGATGCCGGCAAAATCATTCGTAGTAAATTTTCCTCGTGAAATTGCAGCAGCGATAATCAGTGAATCTGTGGCGTTTCCTTTTTGAAATTTTGCATTTGCTTTTGCTCCCTGCAATTTACGATTGAGTGAACCGAATTCCGAATTGGAAAACTGCAAATCGAAATCGCCAAGTGTTGCAGAAAATTTCGGATGAAAAACTTCGATGTACACTTTATCAATTTCCGAAAGTGTCTGCGTATTTCCTTCCGGCTGGATGGGGATATTGTTATCCGAAAGAGCGGCAACAAGCGAAATATCATCCGAGAGCTGTCCGTTCAACTGTAATTGAAATTCCGATTGCAGCGAAAAATCCTTGTTGGTGCCAAGCGTAAATCCGCGCGCAATGCTTCCACTTTTCTGTAACGTATTTCCGAATAAATTATCAAGGGAATAACGTTTATCGCTTTCAATTTCCGTTTTTGATTCACCGATGGTTGTGTTTTCCAGCGTGTCTTTCCTAAAAATAAGTTCGCGGTGAAAATATTTTTCTTTGAAACGATACGGTAACGCTTTGTAACTGATAGAAAGAGAATGGGGAAGTCCCTCGTTGGGAGGGAAAAGTAAATGCAAATTTCCCCTTCGGTAATCGAGCGTATAATCTTTTCCGTGTTGAAGTTTTACCGTTGAATCGAGAAAAATTACTTCGCTGCCTTTTTCGATGAATTGATGAGAAAGTTTGTACGTTGAATCATTTGTAATGGAAATATTTTCTTGGTACGTAGAAAGGAGTGATGGAGTGTCGGAGTGTTGGAGTTTCGGAGAAATAGAATCTTGCGCTTTCATAAAATTGAATACAACCGAAAGCAAGAGAAAAATTGACAAGAAATTTTTTTTCACGGCGGAAAATATAAGAAAAGATAAAGGCAAAATGTGGTTCACTTTACATTTTTAATTTTTCATTTCTCCGTATTGTTATTATCTTCACACACGTTTTTTAAAAATAATGGAAATATCTCTACGGTTTCCTTTACAAGAAATTATATTTAATGCGCTTTTGGGAACAATCAGTGAACTGCAACTGAGAGAACTCACCCGCTTGTTTCGTGCGTTTGCTTTTCCCATCGTTCACAACAAAGTGCGTGCGGGAAAACTTTCCCTTGACTATGTCGGACTTTCCGAAAGCGATATTGTTCTGGATTGTATTGCCGAACTCTTTCGCCGGAATGAAAATAATCAACTCGTCGAACTTGCAAATTATTTTGAGAGACAACACATAACAATTGGAGAATGTTCCGAAGAAAAACTGATGATGAGTTTACGGCGGCTTGTCATTCGTGTTGTTACCGATAATGTGTTCCGCATTTACAATGAAGTTGACCCCGCGCTCGGAAAAATACTTCGCAACTTAAAACTCGCCGTGGAAAAAAGCAAAGAGTTTTATCTCGCAGAATTTCTTGGCGAACAATTTCTGGTCGTTCATTCTTCCGAGCCGCTATTACAAAAACGAACCATTGATACGGATGAACTGCAAATTGTGGTCGAAAGCAATCTCGAAACGGGTGATGACGTTCCGGAATTTTTAACGCGGCTCGCCGGCACATTAACCACGCAGGAACAATTTCAACGGAAAGTAAAACTCATATCCCTTGCCGTCGCGTTAAAGATTGGTTTTGAACGGATATTCACCGGTCCTGAAGCGTATTCCGACTCAATCCATTCAACATTTTTAGTCAATGATGTTAAAGAGACAATTCTGAGTGTGTGCAAGAGTGTTTGTGCGGAGATGAAACCCCGTTATGTGCAAAAAAAGAAAATGGATGAAAAACAATTTCACCTGTACTTCGAGGTAATTCGTGAACTGTTAGAATCGGAGTTTCTTGACGAGAGGAATGGTATACCATCACATTATGAACGACTGCAGGAAATCCTCCCGGATTTAACGAAAGCGGATTACACAAAACATCACCGCATTATTTTCGAATATCTCGTAAAACTCTCCCGCGAGCGAGCAAAAGAGAAATTAAAAACGATTGCTTTCTGAATGTAGAGGGAAATGCAAGGATATTGTAATGATTTTAGATTTCAGAGTTTAGATTTTAGATTTCAATATCATTTTGTATAACGCTCGCCAACTGACTACTGACAATTGACTAATGACAAATGACCAATTACATTTAACCGAAGAACAAATAGAACTCTTCGTTTTGAACGCGCCCGAAATTGCAGGCGAAAAAAATGCAATCGAACAACATTTGCAGGAATGTGATGGCTGTGCTGAATTGTTCGAGGAAATGAAAGCATACTATACGGATGTGGAAACGCATTTCAAGAATGATACTGCTTTAGTTGTTGCGCACCAAAGCATAGAGCCAAGCGCGGAGAGCATTGGGTGGAGAGCAAAAAACGAAGAGTGGAAAAAGGATTCCGGTCCACTTGGATTTCGTCGTGTAGAAATCGCTTTGCCGGTACGTTTTGCCCGGTGGGTTATTCACCATCCGTATGTTGCAACCGGAGGATTTGCGGGATTTCTCGGAATGATTGCTGCGATGTTTATGATGTTCCCGAAGGCAAGCGAAAACAAAATTACGGATTTCAACCCTACAAATGTTGAGTATAAAGGAGAGATGCTTCTATTTAAAAATGTCCGCGGCGAACTGTTGGATGAACAATGGGTGGGAAAAGATTTCGATTTTAACCAGGAACCCTTTAAGCAAAAAGTATCATTTTATGATTTTGATAATGACGGCATAAATGAAATTTTTTGGGGAGATAACGCGAGAGCATTGAACAATTACTCTTCTATGATTTTTTGTAAATCAATTATTTCAAAAAAAATTCTCTGGAGTGATTCGTTAAGAAAAAAAATTGAAGTAACCGGACAAGAAATCGGTGGTGAAGGTTTTGGATTTCGAGGAGTTATTGTCGGTGATTATGATTTTGATAATAAACCGGAAGTCTATGTTGCTTGTTTCAGCCTTTCAAATTTTCCGTCGCTTCTTAGAAAATATGATGCTCAAACCGGGAAACTCATTTCAGAATATTTACACACGGGACATATTGCCTCACTTGGATTTATCAATTCCGGACAAGAAGGAAGAAAAGAACTTGTCATTGCTGGAATTAACAATGCTCTGAAAAACTCTTTCGTAGCAGTGTTTGACCCGCGTTTTATTGAAGGTCATTCTCCTTGGGTGAAAGGATACGACACGAAAAATTATTTTCCTCCCGAAGGAACAGAAAAAATGTATATCATTATTCCGAAAACAATTGTGGGGGATGCGCTTGTTCCTTACGCGCTGAATGAGTGGAATAGCTGTGGAATAGAAAATTATTCAGACATAGAGAAATTCATTTCTATCACGGTATATGAGCCAGATGTAGATAATTTAAGGGCAACCTTTCGTATCTACTTCGATTTAAATTTTACCCCTCAGCGAATTACTACCGGTGATGATTATGATAAAACGGAACAACTGTTATTTAGTCAAGGGAAAATTTCAAGAAGAGGAGACTCCAGATATTTGAATGAAGAGTATATAAAAACAATTCAATATTGGGATGGAGACAAATTTGTGAACTCCGTAACAATGAATAAACGGTATGTAGAGAGGATGAAGAAGTTACTGCCGATGTAAATTACAAATACCAAAGTTGATTTTGAGTGTTTTTATGATGTGCAAAAAAATGAATCAAGCGGTGAGCGGTATTATACACATCTCTTTTCCGTGAGAGAACAATTACTCCCTCGTGGTCTCTTCCTTCTTCAATAAACGACGTATAAAGGTTTTCAAAATCCACCCTGTTATGCGTAAGAATAATTCTTTCGAGTTCTACTGATTTTTGAAAATGCTCTTCATCACTCTTACCTAACATTGAAAGGTCGCGAGCAGTTATAGCATCAACGCCTCTTGCTCGCAGAAGTTCAGCGATAAGAACGGAGACATCCTCGTCAAGATAAACGCGTACCACTCAGTTCCTCAACAATGGAATTTTCCTCGATATACTTTTCTATTTCTAATTTGTGGTCGCCGTAATAACTCAACGCATCAAATACTTGTGAAAGAGTTAGATGGGGTAAATGATGCACAATTTCTTCCGGTTGCGCGCCCATTAACCACCATTCTGCTACTGCGCGAACAGAAACATTTGTGTTTTTAATAACGGGTTCTCCGGTGTTTGATTTATAAGAAATGTGAATATGCTCTGTAAGGACTTCGTTCATAATAAAGGGAAAAAATAACAGTGTTTGTAACCGAAATTGCTGGACAAATATAAGATTTGTAGGACAACTTTGGAAGTTGACCTACAATTATTTTAAACAAATTTTCTGCAAAGATGTGTGAGTGCGAGGATAAAGAAAATGTAATTAATTAACAACGCCATTTCTGGCGAACTATTAACAAACTCATTTATAAAATCTATTTATGAAAAATCTTATTTCATTAGTCCTTACTCTTTTATTCTTTGTGAGTATAACAAAGAATGTTTCTATCGCACAATATAGTACTGATATTAATACCGTTGCATTATACCACTTCGACGAAACGACTGGTTCTACCGTTATTGACGCGAGCGGAAATGCCAATAATGGAACGGCTGTTGGAACGTCTATAATAAATGGTAAATTCGGAAAAGCCAGAAGTTATAGCGGGTCTGATAGAGTAGAAGTTTCAGCATTTAACCCGACGGGAGCGTTTACGGTTGAAGCTTGGGTGAATGCTAATACTCCTTTGGGAGGAGAACAAGCAAATCCAGTCATTGACCACGGTTTAT
>JAGXRH010000053.1 GCA_018335975.1 Ignavibacteriales bacterium | reverse complement strand
TGAAATCTCGGCGGTTGCACGGGTAAATCTGCGAGCGCAAAATCTACAAACTCTTTTTTCGATTTGAATTGTAACGCCGGATTATATTTTCGTTCGAAGCCAATCGTTGAACTCGGTTTCGGACTCATCGCTTTTCCGCAAACAGAACCGGCATAATGCGTTGGATACAATTCAACAATATCGGGAAGTTTAAGAAGTTTATGGAAAACACTTTCGTATAAATCTTCTGCGCTTCCGTCTAAATCCGGTCTTCCCGTATCGCCGACAAAAAGCGTATCGCCGGTGAGAACAAGCCATGGTTCATTGCCTCGTGTGGTATCAGTAACAAGAATGGAAATACTATCCTTAGTATGTCCTGGGGTGTGGAGAATTTTCAACTGAATATTTCCAACTTCGAGAACATCATTCTCATTGAGTTTTTGAAACGGAAATCCCGCTTGCGTTGAGGAATGTAAATAAATATTTCCACCCATTGCATCAGCAAGTTTTTTTGCGCCGGAAATATGGTCGGCTTGCGCGTGTGTTTCAAATATGTGCGTGATGCGAAGATTTTTTTCCTTTGCAAAGTGGAGATACGGTTGAATATCGTACTGTGCGTCAATAACAGCCGCGACTTCTTTTTTTGTGCAGCCGATGAGATATGAAAGACAATTTCCTTCTTCGTGTTGGTATTGTTTGAAGAGCATGTTATGTTTTTTATTATATAATTATCTTTTCTTTTTTTTGATTTCATTAAGTTTATACTCAATTAACTCTTTATGTTTTCGCGTTTCTTGTTTAATTAAATCGTCGAATTCTTCATTCGATAGTTGTTCTTCGTATGGCTTTTCTATTGTGTTTGAACCATTTGTTGTAACAGAATAAAACGACAGCTCAAATTGAATGTAAACGGCAATTTGATGATTAAATTCTCCAAATCCTTCTTGATTGAACTTAAGAAAATTATAATATAAATTGATATTTGAGGTGTTGCCGTCCACAAAGCCTCTGTTAACTTTTAACACGTCGAATAAGTTATTACTCCTTTCTATGTAATCAAGCGAAAACCTAAACTCTGTTTGCAAATAGAATTTATCAAACTTTTTGCAGGCGTTAATCATTGAGAGAGTTAGTCTTGCAATTGTATCATCATAAATTTCAAGTATTGATTCTTTGCTTTTATGAATTTCAATCTTCTTCCTAACGCCTTTAACTTTTTGCTCTAACAAAGCAATCTCCTTATCAAGGTCATCCGGCTCTTCAATGCTTTCTCCTTTTGCTCCGGCGAGCATTATTTCAAGAGAGCGAACGACATTTTTTGCAATATATTCTATGAATGGTTCGATTGCTCCCGTATCTGCTTGCATCAACGCAATAAAATAATTTTCTTTGTCATCTGTTCTTATTATTGTGGGTGGATATCCAAACTGCATGAGAACAAAGTTCATCAATATTCGTGCAACTCTTCCATTGCCATCATCGAATGGATGAATTCTTATAAAACGGTAATGAAACTCTGCAGCAAGAATAATTGGGTTAACTTCTGTCGCCTTTCGTTTTTCATTATGCCATTGAAGTAAATCATTCATCAAAGCGGGAGTTTCTTCGGGAGATGCAAAACGAAATATTTCTCCAGTTTTTGTTTGAACGTGGTTGGGGAGTGTTTTATACTTTCCAACTTTAATTCTTTTTTTTGTCGGCAATCCATCGCTCGTTACTGCATCAACTTCGTATGGCTCCTTCAATAATAATGTGTGGAGTTCTCTTATGAACGTTTCGGTTAATGGACGTTCGCTTTTCACAACTTCTATTACTTCATTAATCGCTTCGTTGTGTCCGGTTATTTCGAAATGGTCTTTTAACGGTTTGCCTTGCGCGGTAATACCAAATAAAATCAACGCTTTCGTTTCACCAAACGTTAGCGAATTTCCTTCCAGATGATTCGAGTGATAATTCCAATCCAAGCGGAACTTCTGCATTATAATCGCTTCTTGTTCTTTATTTATTGGGCGCAATGAATCAAGTTCAGTTTTAAGTCTAAGTGCTTTTTCTATGGAATTCATTTTTTATCCTTTCACCAATGTTATTTTTGTAATCTCCGGTGGACAATTAATGCGAATGGGAATTGCGACCGTTCCTATTCCGCGCGAAACATACATTTGCGCGTTTTCGTTTTTATACAATCCCCAAATGTACGGCGAGGCAACGAGCGCGGGCGTAATAGCAGTTTGTCCGAATTTTGCAAACACAACTTGTCCACCGTGCGTATGTCCCGACAGTGTTAAATCTATATTATTGTTTTTCGCTTGTTCGAAAAAATACGGACGATGGCAAAGTAAAATTTTCGGAATGTCCATTTCTGTTTTCGAAACAAGTTTTGAAAATCGTTGTTCTGCAGTTTCCTTTTTTCCGAAATCATCCACGCCGAGCAAGAAAATATTCTCTCCGTTTTTTTGAATCCTTGTCGTTTCATCGCGTAACAATTTTATTCCGCATTGTTCAACTTCTTTGGCAACGATTTCGACATTAGAAAAAAAATCATGATTGCCTAAACATCCATATACGCCATACTGCGCATTCAAATCAACAAATGCTTCTGCGAAGGGATACACTTCTTCAACTTGACTATTGACGAAATCGCCGGTAACAAAAATTACATCAGATTTCAATTCGTTCACTGCGGCAACATATTTTTGCATATCAGATTTCGGCATAAATACACTGGAATGAATATCGCTCATCAATGAAATAGTGAAGTTCTGAAATTGCGGTGGAAGATTTTTTATGGCAATTATTTGATTCGTAATTTCATAATCATCGCGAACGAATGCGCCGTACGCCGTTCCGGCAAATGAAACGCCGGCGAGTGAAATCATTCCGTTCTGTAAAAATTTTCTTCTCGAAACATTGAACAATTGATACGTTGGTTTCGACTCGAGCGCAAGAATTTTATTATTGATTGAAGGAATATTCCTTCCAAACCAAAACGAAAATCGGAACGGAAGTTCAAACAATTTTAAGATTCGTGAAACGAGAAAAAGAATAACGAGCGTTCCGTGCCAAAGAAAAACCGGATAATACACACCATACAACACGAAAGGATAAATCTCTGTTGATGGCGGACGATAAAATGAAATAAAAAAGAGCGGAATGTTCATTCCAATAAATAAAATTCTTTCACCCCATAACACTACTGTACTTGCTGATTTATTGCGTAAATATTTTTCGCTTCTCCGGAAAAAGAAATACTGAATTCCGAGAAGAAGGGAAAGAAAAATTATTCTGAAAAGAAAAAATCTCATTGTGTTTGTTGTACCTTAGCCTTCGTCAATGCTTGGATAAATAATACCGAGGCGATGAACAATAATGTTTGAAGCCATAAACGCGGATATGCGAGTAGCGTAAGCCAGCCTTGCGCATCGAACGAACGAAAAAAACTGTATGGAATATAGCCAATAGCAGTGAAAATTATTCCGAGGAGAATTGTCCAGCGAAGCGAAAATTCGCTTGCCTCTTTCAATAATAATGCGACGGGCAAAACGATGATGAGAAAATGATACGTTGCGGTTGCCGGCGCGAGATACATTCCAACGATTCCGATAATTGCAAACGCGAGTGGCTCGGATTTTTCTTTTGGTTGCGTTGCGAATACTTTTTTCAGAAAAATATACTGCACATACGAAACGATAATGATGATAAACCAACGGAGAATTTCAAATAAAATGTTTGAAGAAAAAACAGGATGCGGATTCCATTGTTCATCAAAAACAAATAATCGGCGGAATAAACTATTCCACGATTGGAATGTACTGGAAAACGGATTTTGCAAAATGCCGTTGATGTGATTGAACAGCGAAGTCTCGACAAACGCTGTGTGCATTTCTACACCGAGAATGAAAAATGCAAGCAAGGATAACACTACTGTTGTAACGAGTGAAGTGAGAACAAGTTTCCATTCCTTTCTGAATGCGAGATAGAGAACAAAAATAAAGGGGAAATATTTTATGCCTATCATCATTCCGAAAGAAATTCCGCTAAGTATTTTTTCGTCTTCGCGGTAAAAATAATATCCGAGTAAAATTGTGTACGAAAGTAACAAATACAGTTGTCCGAATTTTACATTATTGATGAGCGCGAGTCCGGAAAGTAGAAAGAGTAGAAGTGAATATTTCCAATTTGTTTTTAGTATTGAAGAAAGTAAAATTACATTGAGTAGTAACAACAGCAAATTGATTGTTGTCCAAATTTGTTTTGCCGTGAGTGGTTCATAATGCGCAAGAGGAAGAAATACCAACGCCGTCAATGGTGGAAACGGTGCGAACTTTCCTTGTTCGTTGATTCCATAATCGCGCATCCGTGATTGAAACCATTCGTCGTCATACATTTTATCAATTTCTTTCCCCTCAAGAACTAACCGCGATGCAGTATAGTAATTCGGAAAATCCGTTTGCAATGAAGTGTATGCCGGTATAATTCCCTTCCAAAGAAAAAATAACGAGAGAAGAATAAGTGCAATGTTGAGAAAAATATTTTTCATACGAAGTTGAACATTTTTTCGACTTCCGCTTTTACTTCTTCAACGGAAATATCTTTCATACACTGAGCATCGTACGGACAGCGAAATGATTTTGCGTCATACACATTCATACACGGCGAGCAGGAAATTTTTTTGTAAACGATAGTATTTTGTTCGCCAATCGGTCCGTAAAATTCGGGAGATTCAGGTCCATACAAAGAAAGTGTTCTTGTTCCTAAAGACGAAGCAAGATGAAGCGGTCCTGAATCGTTGGTAATCAACAACGAAGAGTGTTTGAGTAAGACAAGAAACTCGCCAAAGGGTAATGCGCCTGCGAGATTAAAACAGGTTTTATTCCTGCATTGCTTCACGACATCATCAACATAACGGCGCTCGCTTTCATCGCCGATAAAAAAATAGACAACGTTTTCGAACGGAAGCGATTGCACGAGTTGCGTAAAATTATTTGCACTCCATCGCCGTTCAAGAAATGTTTTACCGGCATTGATGTTGAGCGTAATGATTTGCTTTTCACCTAACGTAAAACCCCAGAGTTCCTTACAAAGGTACTTAAAGTGTATGACTTCGCTTTCAAATATTTTAGGAGCATCGAGAAACAACAACTCATTTTTTTTGTAGAGAAAGGAAAGGAAGCATTGTGCCACGTGATGAGTTTTATGGAGTGGAATTTGTTCTGTCACTAACATTGCCCTCCATCGTGTTGGAAGTGCAAATGCTAATCGTTGTGGCGCGTTAGTAAGGGCGGAAAGCAGTGTGGAAAACTTTGAGAAAAATTCAAAATCAAAGACGACATCGAATGGTGTATCACGGAATTTCTTTATGAGCGAAAATGTGGAGCGCACGAAATCGTCTGGTGTTTCAGTGGAGATGGAAAGATGTGAATCAATAGAGGAAATTCGTTTCAGTAACTCTCCATTCGATTTGAACGAAAGAAATGTAATTTTGGCGTTTGGATATTTATTTTTTATTTCTCGCAATGTTGGAGTAAGAAGAATAATACTTCCCATTCCAAAAAATTTTATGACGAGTATGTTTTGAATTTTTTCATCAGCGACATCTCTTCTTTTCTTTCCGAAATATTTTTTCCAATACCCGAGAAACAAACACAGAGGAACACCGACAAACCGGTCAACGAAACGCATTAACCGAACCGTCATCGTTTTTTCAATACCAACACTATGTGATCGGAAAAATTGTATAACGGATAAGTGTGTCGCCGTTCGTTTTCGAGATGGAGAAGTTGTTGACTGAGTAGAGGAAATTTATTGTAAAATGAAATTGAATTCGGATTCGGGGAAAGAAAATTCAAACCATAGATTTCCTGACACATAAAAAAAGGGGAAAATATTTTTACGATTTCATCGGCGAAATAGTAATAGATGCGCACATATTCTCCATTCACGTTTGCATTGCAACCACTTTTCCTCAATCTCCGAAATGCTTTTGAAAAATTCAATCGCGCAAGAAAAGAAAGTGATTCCCACAAACAGAATTTGTTGATCATTCCGAGAAGAAAGTATCCATTGGGTTTCAGAATCTCAGAAATATCTTTTGCAACTTGATGAAGATTTGTTGCGCAATTTAATCCGCCGAAATTAGAAAGAATTCCGTCAATGGTTCGACTTCGCTCACCATGAAGGGTTTCGTCATCCCGAGCGAAGCCGAGGGATGGTGAAAGTGAGGCAATATTTTCAAATGAAAGTTGTTGAAGCATAATTTTATCAGATAGATTTTCTCTGACAATTTTTTCTTTTGCAACTTCAACCATTCCTTGCGAAGCATCAGTCGCGAGAATATTCATTCCGTTCTTTGCAAGAAAAATCGCATCGGTTCCCGTTCCACAATTCAATTCCAAAATAGAATTTCCTTTTTGAAAATATTTGAGCATCGTTTGTTGAACAACGTTGCGAATATATTTTGTGATAGGATTATCTTCAAAATGAGAATCGTAAGAAGGTGCGTAAGTATCAAATGCAGACGAAGACATTTATAACGTATCGTAATCTATGAGGATTTCTTCGCCGACTTTGATGTTTCGGTTTGCGAAGTATAAATAATTTTTGTGAAATGCGTTTGGCGTTTTGGAATGATTCAAATACCAACCGACAGACATTCTTCCAAAATTTGTTGCGCAGGCGTATTGCTTTCCGTCTTCGATGCAGTATTTCAAAAATGCTTTCGGAACTATTTTCAAACTGCGACCACGTTCCCAAAAGAGATTGAGTTTCGTTCCTTTTGAAATTGCGTGTGTTGCAAAAACCCCGACTCCGTTTATCTTTGATACGTTCAATACGAACGAAAATTCTGTTGTTTTATTTTCCATAGTCAAATTTTTGTTGCAAGCAAATCCATCATCATTCTTGAAACTTTTGCCTTTCCGAATGTAGAAATTTGTTTTTGCAAATTCCCGTTTCCATTTTTTTGTACACGAAAATTCTCCACTTCATTCACTACATAGCGATTTGCATATTTGTAAAACGTATCAGAAAATCTTCCGGAAAATTTCAAACCTCTATCGGTAACATTTGCCCAATCATCGTGCGTGGTAATAATGTTTTCTACTTCTTTAAATAACGGCGTTCCTTTTATCGGATATGCAACAGTCGTGAGGAATAAATCCGGCAAAGTTTCTTTCAGCAAATCTACTGTTTCTTCGATGTCAGAAATTTCTTCGCCGGGATAACCGAGCATAATAAAAAATCCAACTTCGATTCCGTACTTCTGCGAAAGTTTTGTTACGCGCTGAATTTCTTCCACCGTAACGCGCCGCTGCATCGCATCAAGAATTTTTTGTGAACCGCTTTCTGCGCCGTACCAAATTCTGAACGAACCAAGTTCAGCCATTTTTTGAATCACGTCTTCATTCAATCTATCCGCGCGCGTAATGCACTCGAACGGAATTTTAATGTTACGTTTTTTCATTTCGGAATGAAATTCGTAAAACCATTTTTGATTGATGGTGAACACATCATCGGCAAACCACAACATATCGGGTTGATATTTTTCACGGAGCATTTCAATTTCATCCACAACATTTTTTGCAGAACGTCGGCGATGCGTTTCACCATACACAGAACGCGAACACCACGTGCAAGTATAAGGACAACCACGTGCGCAAATAAGTGAAGCAGAGCCTTTTCCGTGATGTGTTTTCCATGTATCAACATAACGCTGCATATCAATCGCATCTCTATCGGGGTGCGGAAGAGAATCCAAATCTTTGATGAGCGGACGATTTTCCGTGTGAATAAATTTTCCCTCTTCATCGCGAAAGACAATTCCTTTCACCGAATGAAGTTTGTGAATTCCGTTTTTGGAAATCTCAGGAAGAAGTTCAGCAAGTGTTTCTTCCGCTTCTCCGACAACACAAACATCCGCGCCGATGTTGATGTATTGCTCCGTATAATTCGGAACATCGGGACCGCCCACGATAACTTTGCAATTATGTTGTTTGCAAAAGCGAATCTGCTCCACAATGTTAAACTTTGTCATTAAGTTGGAATAGAAACCAACAACACCCGGTTTTTCTTTTTCTATGAAGTCAAAAAAATCTTTCTTCATTGAAAACGTTGTATCAAAAATGGAAACGGAAAATCCTTTCGATTTGAGATACGAAGAAATGTAGAGAATGCCGAGCGTGGGATACGGTTTCATTATCCGCTTTTCGGTTTCGTCTTCGTAGAGAAAGTAGCCGTGTGTTAAGAGAATATCCAATGGGGAATTAGGAATGTGGAATGAACTTTATTTTGTTATGTACTCGGTAGATATTTCGAGTAAAGACTTGAACTGTTTCCAAATAGAATTATTTAAATTTCGTTGAATAGGAGTTACTGTTTCAGAATATGCTGAAAATAAATCAAGATATGTTCTTTGATATACGGGCATACTTTTTACTAACTCGTTATACTCAGTTCTTTTGTTTTTGTGATGAATTTGATCAAAGTTAACTTTCAATAGTTCATTTTTACCATTTGTTTCAATTACTCCATTTGTGTCATTACTAAAAATGTTTGCTTTCAAATGTGGTTTTAAAATTATGTGAAAGACTTGTTTTACGATAGCATTTTTTGTTGCAAACTCACCTATGTTCAGATAATACAATAATTGTTGAAGATCATAGTAATGACGAGTAGTGACTCCGCTTCCTTTAAGTTCGATCATAACTAAAGTATTCTTGCTTAACAACAAAATATCAGGTTGTCCAAATTCCTTATCTATTCTATTTTCTTTATTAGTTAAATCTACTAATTGAAAAGGTGTGCTGACATTGATTTTAGGGATAAATTTTTGTAGCGTATCATTGAGTTGTTCATCATCCAAGAGGGCCAAAATTATTGCAGTTCTTGCATTGAGAGTAGTTTCTACGCGCTCAATATCTTTGATAAATTCATCCGAATCTTTTGGATGTATTTTCCTTAAAATAATTTCAAATGCTAATGTTAAAGGGTCACCACCACTATTTACAGTCCGTGATATTGTTGATTCACTCATCGTACTTTCTATCTTACTAATGATTTCATCTTTAATTTTTTTATCAATATTTCTTAAAAATTTAAACTGACTACTTTTATAATACAATTCTTCTACAAAATCATCAATAACAAATTTGATGGTTTGCTCTTTTGTTAACCCAAATGGTTCAAAAAAAGTAGAACCTTTCGATAATAATTCTTTTTGTTTCATAAGCCAACAGTATTATTTAGTTTATTCATCTCTTTCTCAAACTTCTTCACTGTCGCACGATGATACATAGCAGAAGCAATTGCTCGCGGAGATTTTGTATTCCATTTTTTTGGAGAAGAAATCATTTCCATTCCTTTCCAAATGCGAAATCGTTTGTGAATGAGTTTATGTAACGCGCGGTAAAAATCCGGTGAATACGTTCCGTGATACATCATCGCTAAATCCTGACTATCGAACCAATTTTGTTTTTCACCGAGTTGCTCTTTTACATTGTCGTAAAATTTTGTTCCCGGCAGCGGATACGAAACGGAAACTCCGATTTCATCCGGCAAACAATCTTTCACCATTTGAAATGTTTTGTCAATATCCTCTTTCGTTTCGCCCGTGTAACCGAATTGCAAAAAGAAACCAACGCGAATGTTGTGTTCTTTCAGTCTGCGTGCTGATTCATAAATTTGTTCAACGGTAGTTCCTTTATCCATCGCATCTAAAATTTTTTGCGAACCACTTTCCGCTCCGAGCCATGTTGTAACACATCCCGATTGTGCAAGCGCTTCAATCGTGTTTCCTTTCACGAGCAAATCCGCGCGCGATAAACATTTGAAAGGAATTTTTGCATTCACTTTGTTTACAATTTCCGAAAACTCTTGAATCCAATTTGGCTTGAGTCCGAAAATATCATCGCAAAACCATAAATGGTCGGGAGAGTAATTTTTTTTCAAGATTTTCATTTCCTCTGCTACATTCTGCGGTGAACGAACATTATACACTTGCCCATAAATCGGTTTCGCGCACCAATTGCAATGAAACGGACAACCGCGCGTTGTTACAATATTCATCGAAAAATATCCGTGGCGTTCTTTCCAGATTTTTCTGTAGCGTTCAACGTCAACAATTATTCGTGTGGGAAAAGGAAGTTCATCGAGTTGATGGAGAACTTGCCGCGAGTTTGTTTTTATTATTTCGTCATGCTGAACTTGTTTCAGCATCTCATTATCAGTTCCCGAAACAAGTTCGGGATGACGTGTTCCTTTTCGAAATACTAAACCGTTAATAGTTTCGAGTTGCGAGTTACGAGTTTCGAGTTGTTGCAGAAGTTCAAAAAGCGTTTGCTCGCCTTCACCAAAAATTACAAAATCAGCGCCGTGCGAAAGGTATTTTTCAAAATGGTCTGCGGAATCGCTTCCATGAACAATAACTGTGCAGCCAAATTGTTTTCCCATTTCACTCATGATAAATGCGGCTATTCTCATTCTTTCCAAACACATTTTTGTTAAGTAGTTGAAATCATCATCGTAGATAACAAGAAATTTCGGTTGGTGTTTTTCGAGATGAGTGAGAAGTTCGTTTTCACTTTCCGCGAGCATTGCATCGAACAACGCAACAGAATATCCTTTCGATTGAAGAAAACTCGCCGCGTACAATGTGCCGAGCGGAGGGTACGGCATCATCGAACGAAATTCTTTTTCGTCGAATTTTAAGAAGTAAGAATGTGTGAATAAGACGTCAGTCATTATTTGAAATTAAAAAGTCATTGGTAATTTGTCATTAGTCATTCGTAAGAAAAGTTCAAAGTAAATCAATTTACAAATAACCAATTACTAATGACGAATGACTATTCCGTTCGCTGAATATCCGTTGGTTTAACCGGAATGTTTTGCTGTTTCAGCACTTGTTCGTAACGCTGTAAAACTTTGTCTTCAAAATTTAAAACAAACGCACGCGATTCGTACGATTTGCATTTGAAAATTCTGTTGCGTGTTTCTTCGTCGAACTGCGGATAGCGGGATTTCCACAGGTGTTCTGTTCTTCTCATCAACCAACTATCGAAGGTCGTTGTCCAGTTTCCTTGAAAGAAAAGTTCTCCGAGTCGCTGCAATTTGCTTTTTCTGTCTTTCATTTTTTGAACATTGAGCCGTGCAAGAGAGAAGTTTGGAAAGAATTCTTTTATCCAATCGTTTGCCGTGAAATATTCCTTGAAAAGTTTAAAATTGAACAACGGTTTGAGATGGGCGATTTCTGTGGCGGTAAAAATATTACACTCTTTGAGTTCTAAATGTTTTTCGTCAATGAAATAATTCACGCAAAAATATTTTTTACTATTAAACAGAAATATTTTTTTGAAAAGAATGAGTAACGTTCGGCAAATCCATAAACGATGTTCTTCCGTAACAATCATAAAATCAATATCGCCGCTTTTACTTGCAATATTTTTTGAAAGTTCGCCGGAAAGAAATACAGCGCGCACAAATGGAAACCGTTTTATAATCTGCGTCATAAATTTCGCCAGACGAAGCAACGCAACTGCATTCTTTTCCTTCTCTATTCTTTTTTGAACGACGGCTTCATCGGAGAGAAAAACAAAACCATCTTTTTCGTTTGCCGTGTTGTTCGTTAGTTCGTTCTGCAGGCGAGAATAGAATTCATTGAACGTAAGCGAGTTTGTCGGGAGAAATGTAAAAAGTTGCTGTGAGGTAAGCGGGTAATTAAAAAGGTTGTAGTACAACAACGTACGTTTTACATCAGCGGAAAACTGTTGTGGCGATATATTCTGTTGTTCGTTATTTTCAGTTGACATTCTTGATGTCGTCGTATTGAAGCGAAGAGTTCAGTTTATGAATTTTGCGTGGAGAAAAGTAAGGAAAAGTCCGTTATTTTTGAAAGAAACACTCTCACAAAGTTTTCACGAACATTTTCCCCGCAAGTTGCTTTACGACATTTTTGAATTCGAGACTCAAGAGATTTACCAGCACATCGGAAGTCGTTAACTCCGTTTTTTCTGCGATGATGTCAATGTGTGTTGGTTCTGTGGAAAGCGAATCAAATATTTTTTTTTCAAAAAGAGTGAGTGAAACTTCTTGAACCGGTTTTTGGGAACTTGGTTTTAAAATCGGACGGAGTTTATATTCAAGTTCTTTCAATACATCGTCGGGAGTTTGTGCCAGTTTTGCTCTTCCTTCTTTGATAAGAACATTACATCCTTCACTTTTCTTTTCAGTAACTAATCCCGGAATACAAAACACTTCACGATTTTGGTCGAGCGCAATTGACGCAGTAATCATTCCGCCGCCGCCAATTTTGCTTTCGATGAGCAGTGTTCCGAGCGAAAGTCCGCTGATGATACGATTACGACGCGGAAAATTGAACGCTTCAGGAGTTGTTCCGAAAGGAAATTCGGAAATGACAGCGCCGTGTTCTGCAATTTCTTTTGCGAGTTCAACATTTTCCTGCGGGTAAATTTTGTCAACTCCTCCGGCAAGAACGGCAATTGTTCGCGTTCCGTTTGCGAGAGCGGTTTTGTGAGCAATCGTATCTATACCGTATGCTAGTCCGCTGATAATAGTGATTCCCAATCGAGAAAATTCTTTTGTAAAATTTTCACATACTTGTTTTCCGTAATTGGTGGGATTTCGTGTTCCAACAATGGCGAGAGAATATTTATCGTTTGGTTCTAAGGTGCCGAGAACAAAGAGAAAAATCGGCGCGTCATAAATTGTTTTCAGAATTTCGGGATAATCGCTTTCAGTTATGGAAATAATTTTTCCATTGAGTTTTTCTGCTTTTGAAATTTGTTCTTCGGAAAATTGAATTGCTTTTTCGTACTGAGAATTTTTTCTGAAATCAAGGAAGGATTTTGCGAGTGAGGGAGAAGTAATTTTTTCAAGTCGGGCAAACGGGGTTTCAAATAATTCATCGAGTGATGAAAATTGTGAAAGCAGTTGACGAAGTTTTACATCACCCAATCCATCAACCTTGCTGAGAATAAGAAGTTCACGCGTTGAAAACATTTGCAGGAATTATAAACTTGTCACTCGTAACGACAAACTCTCTACTATTCCTTCACATCCAATCCATCCACCACCGCAATGATAACCGAGTGAACGGGAATTTTTTCTTTCTTTAAAACTTGTCGCGCTCCGCTTCCTTCTTGCATTATGAGAACGGTATCGCCAACACCGGCATCAACAGTATCAATCGCAAGAACGTCTTTTCCAATAAATTTTCCATTCAAATCAATTGGTTGTGCAATGAGAAGTTTTTCGTCGCTCAAATGTTCATTCTTTTGTGTGGAAACAATAGTTCCGGTAATCTTTGCTAATAACATTTTGAATTTATGATTTGAGATTGAGAATTTCTTTTGTCGTTTGCTGAATGAAATGTTCCGTAAGTTTTTCGCTCGGAGATTCAGCAATAATACGAAGAATCGGTTCTGTATTCGATGGACGAATGTGAATCCATCCTTCGGGAAAATCCAAACGAATTCCATCTTCGAGATTTATCTTTGCTTTTGCAGAATATTTTTCAGCAAGCGATTGCGTGATTTCGTTTGCATTTAAATTTCCGATTTCCAATTTCGTTTTCTTCATCGAATATTTCGGAAGAGAATTTTTCAGTTCGGAAACTGTTCCGTTAAACTCTGAAAGAAGTTGTAGAAATAATGCGATTCCTAAACTTCCATCGCGCCCCCAATGAAGTTCCGGTAAAATAATTCCGCCGCTTCCTTCGCCGCCAACAATTGCATTGAGTTCTTTCATTTTTTTTGAAACATTGATTTCGCCAACAGGAGTTCGCATAAGTGTTGCGTTATTTTCGTTCGCAATGTCTTCAATCGCTTTTGTGGTGGAAAGATTGACGACGACCGATTTTCGATTTTCGATTTGCGAATTACGATTTAACACGAGTTTACTGCAAGCAACAACGGTGTACTCTTCGGAAAACGCTTCGCCATTTTCCATAATGATTGCAACTCTATCTGCATCAGGGTCAAGCGCAAAACCAACATCCGCTTTTTCTTCAATTACTCTTTGCCGAAGTTCAGTTAAATTTTCAGGGAGTGGTTCGGGAGCGTGAGGAAAAACTCCGCTTTCCTCACAGTGGATTTTTATTATCTCACAACCAAGTTTTTCTAACAACGGAATTGCAAGCAAACTTCCCGAAGCATTCACGCAATCAATGACGACTTTGAATTTTCGTTTTTGAATTGTTTCAATATTTAAATATGGCAGGGAAAGAATTGCATCAAGATGTTGGGAGAGAATATTTTCGTTCGATGAATGTTTTCCAATTTGATTCCACGCAGCATATTTTCTTGTAGGAGAATTTGCAATTTCCCAAAATGTTTTCGATTCATCTTTATCGAGAAACATTCCTTCCTTCGAAATAAATTTCATTCCGTTCCATTGCGATGGATTGTGGCTTGCCGTTACGGCGATTGCGGGAGAAGAAAATTTCTTTGCGGCAAAAAGAAGTGTGGGGGTTGGGCAAATTCCGATTGCTTGAACATCGCAACCCATTGCAAGTACTGTTGAGGAAATGATGTTGGCAAAAATTTTTCCACCGATTCTGCCGTCGCGCCCGAGAAGAACTGTTCCCTTTCCACTCCATTCGGCAAATGCGGAAGCGTAGCGAACAACGGTTTCGGGAATGAGCGTTTCACCAACAATTCCACGAACACCGGAAATGCTCACCATTAAAGGCATAAGAAATTTAAAGAGGGGGAGTGTTTTACTTGTGGACAAATTCTTCGAAGGTAACTCGAAGTGCCGATAATTCTGCTTGCGCTTTACTAAAATTTTGATTGGAAATACGCAAACGTTCTCCGATAATTTCTGCAAGTTTCAGTACAATTTTTAATCCTGTCCGTGGATTTTTTTCAACTAATTTAAATAAATCGGGACGAAAGAATCCGATAAGCTGGCATTGAGTTACAGCTATTGCAGAAGCGGAACGGGGCGATTCGTCGAGTAATGCGAGTTCGCCAAAAAAAGCCCCTTCTTTCAAGCGTGCGAGTTCTTTTTCCGGAGATTCTAGTTTAATGGAAACTTCTCCCTCTTTAATGACATACATTCCCAATCCCGGGTCCTGCTGATAGAAGATATGTTCGCCCGGAGCGTATGTTCTGTCGTGAACAATAAGGGCTACATTGCGCAGTTCACGTTTTTGCAGGGTAGAAAAAATAGGGACATTGATTAAAACATTTTCGATAGAACGAACAACTTTTTCTTTCTTTCCGAAAATATTGCCCCAAACACTATCAATATGTTGCGTTGGTTTGTTTTCGTCTTTCACGGCGGTAAAAAAAATGCGTTGGAATATAGTAAAAGATGTAAAATGTTCATTGATAATCTGTTTTAATTTTCAAAAAAAAGCAAAAGAGTTAATTTAGATTGGTTTTATGAAGTTTTCGATAATATTTATAAAACCTTTCGGTGGGGATTATCCGGTCAATCTATTTTTTCCCACATATTCAGGATTAAAATGTGAATACTTTAGAATTGTGATGTATGTCTCTATTTTGTATGAGGAATTGATACGCAAAAGGAAAGTATTGTATATTTGCCCCGTAAAAAATTAATTCACAACCATAAACTTGAAAGACAAACATATGAAACACACTTACTCTTTTTCTCCCACTCCGAAGAAAATTGCGATGGCACTTTTTTTTGGAATATTTTTCTTACTTCATTCCATAAATCTTGTTGCGCAGGTTTCTTCTGTTACTCCAACGCCCAACGTGTTGAACGAAAATCTTACGGTCAACATCGTTGCAAATTTTTCTACTTCAATGAATCAATCCACGATGAATAACAACACAGTCAGAGTGCATGGTTCCTTACGAGGTTCGATTGCGGGCAGTATCAGCACACAATCCAATAAACTCACATTTAATCCCACTGCTAATTTTGAATATAACGAAGTCATAACTGTTACGTTGACTGCTGGTATTCAAACGAGCGGTGGTTCTCCAATTACTCCATACTCGTGGCAATTTTCTACAGGTGTTCAACCCAGCACGGGATTCTTTACAGAAAAAGCGCGACCGAATGTAGGTACAAGCCCCTACGGAATTGCAGCAGGTGATTACGACAACGATGGATTTTTTGATTTAGCCGTTGCAAACACCGGAAGCAACAATGTTTCGCTACTCTCGTTTGTCAATGACTCAACGTACGACCCTGCGGTGCATACTTCCGTCGGTGATTCTCCGCGCGGAATAATTTCGGGCGATTGGGACAACGACGGCGATTTAGATTTAGCGACTGCAAATTTTTCCTCCAATAATATTTCTATACTTACAAACAATGGAACAGGAAGCTTTACCGTAGTTAATGACACATCAAATGGCGAAGGTACCATTGCGCTTGTAGCTTTCGATTTGGACGGCGATGGCGATTTGGATATAACTGCCGTTAATAACGTGTCCCTATCTATTGTAGTATTGTTTAATGATGGAAATGGTGATTTTACAGCGAACACTCCGGCAAATATGGCAAATCCCCCCATCGCTATTGCGTATGGTGATATTGATGGTGACAAAGATTTAGATGTTATCGTCACAACCACGCTGTCAGTTGATTTGTACCTTAACAACGGTCCAGGTAGTATTACATATTCTGCAGCGTTGCCTGTCGAAACTGCACCGTCATTTACCGGCGTAGCAAATATAGACGGAGATAGCGATATGGACTTAGTGGTAATTTCTTCTGCGGCAAATTACGTTACATTATTCAAGAACGATGGAACGGGCGACTTTCCTGATACACTTCACTCAGCAGTTGCTACCGGCGGTGTTTCGGTTGGATTTTTTGATAAAGATAACGACGGTGATTTAGATGCAGGTGTAGTTCACTCCACGCAAAATTATGTTACGATATTGCAGAATGGCGGTTCCGGAAACTATACTTTTTCTTCTCTCGCATCTGTCAGAAACACGCCGCAGAGTATCGTCGTTTTAGATTATCAACGAACCGGTGGAATTGATATTGCAGTTACTAACTCCGGCGCACACAATGTTTCCGTATTGAAGAACGTAAACACCGCAAGCAATACCGCACAAATCAGCGGAAAAATATTTGAAGATATGAACGGCAACGGTGTTCAAGACCCCGAAGATACTCAAGGTTTGCAGGGCTGGAAAATTTATATGAGTGGAAACGTTGTAGATTCCACAACAACGGATAATCTCGGAAAATATAATTTTGGTTCGTTACCCGCAGGAACGTATTACATTACGCAAGTTGTCGAAGATGAATGGTACAGAACATTTCCAGAATCGAACACCGATACAATTTCCCTCGCAAGCGCGGCAAATGATACCGGACATAATTTCGGGAACTTTCGCTACGGAAAAATCAGCGGCATTAAATTCAGCGACGCAGATGGCGATGGCGTGAAAGATAATAACG
>JAGXRH010000052.1 GCA_018335975.1 Ignavibacteriales bacterium | reverse complement strand
AATGTGAACGATGAATCGGATAGAGATGGAATGCGGCTCGTGATTGATTTGAAACGCGATGCCAACGCAAGCGTTGTGATGAATAATCTTTTTCAGCACACGCAATTGCAGACAACGTTCGGCGTGAATATGCTCGCTATTGTTGATGGAAGACCGGAAGTTCTTTCCCTTAAAAAAGCTCTGCAATATTTTATCAAATTCCGGAATGAAGTCATTGTTCGCCGCACACAATATGATTTGGATGAAGCAGAAAAACGCGCGCATATCCTCGAAGGATTTATTATTGCGCTCGATAATATTGATGAAGTCATTGCTCTTATCAAAAAATCAAAAGATGTTGAATCGGCAAAGGATGGATTGATGAAGCGATTCAAACTTTCCGAAATTCAAGCGAGAGCAATTCTCGAAATGCGTTTGCAACGTTTAACCGGTTTAGAGCGAAAGAAAATTCAAGATGAATACAAAGAAGTAATCAAACTCATCGAAAAGTTGAAAGCGATACTTGCTAACAAACAATTGCAAATGCAAATCATCAAAGAAGAATTGCAAGCGTTGAGAGAAAAGTACGGCGATGAACGGCGAACGGAAATCATAATGGATAAAACGGAATTCAATGTTGAAGATTTGATTGCGGAAGAAGACGTTGTCGTTACCATTTCGTACGGCGGTTTCATCAAGCGTTTTCCCGTCTCCGGTTATCGAAGACAAGGACGCGGAGGAAAAGGAGTTACCGGCGCAACAACGAAAGAAGATGACTTCATTGAAAAAATGTTTATCGCAAGCACGCATGATTACTTGCTCATCTTTACCAATACCGGAAGATGTTATTGGTTAAAAGTATTTGAAATTCCCGAGGCGGGAAGAACTGCGCGTGGTAGAGCAATCATCAATTTGCTGCAAATGCAGAACACAGAAAAAATTGCCGCAGTGTTGAGTGTGAAAGAATTCGACGATAAACATTTTATTATGATGGTTTCTAAACAGGGAGTAATCAAAAAATCTTCTTTGGAAAATTTCAGTAATCCACGCGCAAACGGAATTATTGCAATGGGACTTGATGATAAAGATGCAGTCGTTGACGTGAAACTCACCGATGGAACAAACGATATTGTCCTTGGTACGCACGAAGGAATTGCAATTCGCTTCCACGAAGATGAAGTTCGTTCGATGGGAAGAACTGCTTCCGGCGTTCGCGGCATACGATTGGAAAAAGGCGATTACGTGATTGGCGCAGTTACAACGAAGCGAAGTTCAACAACCATTCTTGTCGCTGCGGAAAATGGTTTCGGAAAGCGAACGGATATTTCTGATTACCGCGTCAGTCATCGCGGCGGAAAAGGAATTTACACGTTGAAAGCAAATGATAAAACCGGAAAAATGGTTGCGATTAAAGAAACATTTGATAACGATGATATTGTTGTGGTCTCAACGGGAGGAATGGTCATTCGTCAACACGCTTCGGATATTCGCGTAACGGGAAGAAACACGCAAGGAGTTCGCATCATTCGATTGGATGAAGGCGATATGATTTCCGCGCTTGCAATTGTTCCCTCCGAAGAGAATGAAAATCTGGAAGAAAAAGAAAATGGAACACAAACGGATTTGAAGTTGTAAAATTGATTTTAAAAAACTATATGAAAGAATATAATTACATCATTTGGCAAGAAGGTAAGCATTACGTTTCTCAATGTCTTGACGTGGAAGTTTCTTCATTTGGTGAAACTATTGATGAAGCAAAACATAATTTGCGAGAAGCAGTAGAACTCTATTTTGAAGGGGAACATATTGACGTTCTTCCCATGCGAGAAATTATTCTTGGGCGCGAACTCGTCAATGCCTAAACTATATTCATCGAAAGAGATCGAGCGAGTACTCAACAAATTAGGATTTCATTTTGTTGTTCAAAAAGGTTCGCACGGGAAATTCAAGAATGAAAGCGGTAACATTGCTATACTTCCAATGAACAAGAAAGAAATTCCGATTGGAACGTTTAGAAGCATATTGAAACAGATGAAAATTTCTCCCAAGGACTTTGAGAATTTTGTTCAATCATAGATGGAACCTGAACAAATTCATTTTTGAAACAGTGAAAGGGACTACAACTATTCCACAACTTCATCAGCAAGCGATTTAATGCGTTCTTTGAAAAAATCTTTCATCTGTTCAACAGATAATTCTTTCAGCATTTTTGGTAGTGCAACAATGCGGCGAACTTTTCCCAATTCACTCCCGAGAAAGAGCGCGTCAACTTTCATTCCAAATTTTTTCTCCACTCCTTGCCGAAGTTGAATAAGAGAAAATTCAGAAAGAAGAAAGTATAAATCAACAAAATCTTTCGGGTCGAATCGCTGGAGAATTGTCGTAAGTTTATTTACGGCGATATCGTATTTACTATCTACGCGAATACCATCAATGACATGAGGGATTTCTAACAATGGAAACGGGTATTTCGTAAATTCGATTTTCGCTTCTTCATTTTCAAGAGTATAAAAAAATTGGTTTCGGTCATACAATCGGGAATACCGAACTGAACGAGCACCAATAATTTCCTTCAAGGAAGTTGCAAATTGTTGAACAAAATAAACATCAATTTCTTGTTGAGAAAAAAAATCAAGGTCATCGGAAATACGGTGATGAATATAGTATGCTGCAAGAGCAGTTCTGCCCGAAAGATAAAAATCGTTGAGACGCTCTTCCGTTACCATAGCGAGAAGAATTTGTTGTTGCCACGGTTTTAAAATGTATTCCATAGCAGCAACTTGAGAAACGCTTTTCTATCTTCCGGAATGTTCAAATCGAGAAGATATTTTTCCAGAAGCGTGCGCGGTAATTTTTGTCCGTTCAATCCGTAATTGATTAATCGCTCAAGACGATAGCGGTCATCGGTTGCGATTTGTTTATCGTATTCTTGTTGAGTGTAATCCCACGGCATTTGATATATTCTTATGTAATTTTTCTTAAAAATCTTTGCATAATATAGAGAGATTATTTTTTACAATTTAACTATGCAACACAAAGTATTAAGTAAAACCAATTACTGAGAACCAATGACTCACCCCACCACCATCGCCGAACTTCGCAAAGCAAATTATCATGTTCTTTCCGTAAAAGATGAACTGCGAAATAATTTAATTGCGAAACTTAAAAACAAAGAACAACTCTTTCCCGGAATTATCGGCTACGAAGAAACTGTCATTCCGCAATTAGTAAATGCGCTTCTCGCAAAACACGACATCATTCTTCTCGGTTTGCGCGGACAAGCGAAATCACGTTTGCTGCGTGAACTACCTTCTCTACTTGATGAATTTATTCCCGTCATAAAAGATTGCGAAATCAATGACAATCCGTTCAAACCTGTTTGCAATAGTTGTGTTGAAAAAATTCGTGAACACAACGACAATGTTGAAATTGATTGGATTCATCGCGACGAACGTTTCAACGAAAAACTCGCAACTCCCGATGTAACCATTTCCGATTTAATCGGCGACATTGACCCGATTAAAGCCGCGACAAAAAAATTACATTTTGCGCACGAAGGAGCAATTCATTACGGAATTATTCCACGCACGAACAGAGGAATTTTTGCCATCAACGAACTTCCTGATTTGCAGCCGCGTATTCAAGTCGGATTGTTCAACATTATGGAAGAAAAGTTTGTGCAGATACGCGGATTCAGTATTCGCATTCCGCTTGATGTGATGATGGTGTTTACGGCAAATCCCGAAGATTACACCAATCGCGGAAATATTATTACTCCGCTCAAAGATAGAATTGATTCGCAAATCATTACACATTATCCGCTTTCGCTCGAAGATGGAATTGCAATCACCGAGCAAGAATCGTGGACGAATCGCAACGGAAAAGAAATTGTTGTTCCATTTTTCTTCAAGGAAATAATTGAATCCATTGCGTTTGAAGCGCGCAAGAGTGAATACGTTGACCAAAAATCCGGTGTCAGCGCGCGACTCACAATTTCTGCTATGGAAAATTTAATTTCCAATGCAGAACGCCGCGCGATAATGAACGATGAAGAAAAAATTGTTCCGCGTATATGCGATATGCAGCGCGTTCTTCCTTCGATGACGGGAAAGGTTGAACTCGTATTTGAAGGCGAACAAGAAGGAAGTGCAAAAGTCAGCAAAGCATTAATAGGAAAAGCAGTGCGAGAAGTTTTTAAATTTTATTTTCCCGACCCAACGCTCAGAAAAACAGAACGCGGAAATGAACAACGAAGTGAATCTCGTACCGCATCTCGTAAAACTGAATTTGATATAATTGTGCATTGGTTTGAAAGCGGAAATCAACTACAACTTTCCGATGAAATAAATGCTGATGAATATTTCGATTCTCTCAATAATGTTCCAACGCTTTGTGATGTTGCAAAAAAATTTATGAGAGTAAATGAACGCGACAGAGAAGTTCTTGCAGCAACGATGGAATTTGTTCTCGATGGACTTCATCAGTTCTCCAAAATTGCTCGCGATGAAATGGATAATAAAATATCTTACAAAGATATGGTATCGAGTATTTTTGTTCCGGGAAATGTGGAAGATTGAAGTAATTTCAGATTTCGGAATTGAGATTTTAATCGCAAATCTCCAACCTTAAACCATATTCAGGATACTTTTTCCTTTATTGCGAGAGTTGTAATTTTACACATAAATTTTTTCAAAAAACATCTATGAGTACCAAAGAACTCGAAAAAAAACTTCAATCACTGCGAAAAAAAAATAACCTTCCCCGTTCTAAAAAAGAACAAGAAGAAGCAGAACAGCGTGTCCGTGAGTGGCTTGAATTAGGTAAAAAAATTACTCCATTATGGGATGGCGTTTCTGCAGAGGAAGAAATACGAGACCAACGGACTAAAACGTGGTAAAAGAAATAACCGTTGATAGTTCGATAATCGTTTCCTCTCTGATATACACAGAGCCAAGACATCGTGAGGCATTATCAATTTGGTTGGATATTGTCGATGGAAATAATTTTGCTATTCTTCCTTATACTGTTGTCGTTGAAGTTTGTGGTGCAGTAAAAAGAAGAACGGGAAAGTTAGATTTCGCGCTTGAAACCAAACAGAATCTTCTTCAACAAAAACACATCTACTTTGTTGATATAGATAGAGAAGTTGCGGAAGGCGCTGCAAAGATTGCTTCTCATGTAGGTCTTAGGGGAATGGATTCAATTGTGGTATATATTGCAAAAGAATATAACACCGAATTGAAATCGTTTGATGAAGAAATGATGTCGAAATTTCAAATGCTGAAATAACCACCTCACTTTCTTCAAACCACAAACAATCAACCACCAACCACTATGAACTTCCTCTACTCCAAATGGACTCCCCAATCGCTCACCGATGAACAACGGTTGCAGCAACTTATTTCTCTTTTCAGTTATTTAACGTTGCAAACAAGCGGTGATGTTGAACAAGCATTGGAATGGCTTCGTCAACTTGCAGGACAATACGGAATTTTTACCGAGGGAATGACGCTCGAAGAATTGATTGAGAAGTTGAAAGAAATGGGAATCATTGAAGAGATTGAAGGCGTTCCGAGTTTAACCGCGAAAGGAATTCAGCAAATCAGAAAAGATGCGTTGAAAGAAATTTTCACTTCTCTTAAAAAAGGAACAATCGGTTCGCACGATAATCCCGCAACGGGAAAAGGGATTGAGCGATTAAGCGAAACAAAAAAATATACATTCGGAGATGCGCCGCAGAATATTGACATTCCTTCGACAATGACGAATGCATTCAAGCGCGAAGGAATAGAAAATTTTTCACTGGAAGAAGATGATTTGGAAGTGTATGAAACGGAACATCTCTCATCGTGCGCAACGGTATTGATGATTGATATTTCCCATTCGATGATTTTGTATGGCGAAGATAGAATTACTCCCGCAAAACAAGTCGCGCTCGCATTAGTGGAACTCATTCGCACAAAATTTCCGAAAGATTATCTCGCGTGTGTTACGTTCGGCGATGATGCTTCACTCGTTTCACTTGCAGAAATTCCGTTTATCTCCGTTGGTCCGTATCACACAAACACAAAAGCGGGATTGGAACTTGCGCGGCATTTACTTCGCAGAAAAGGAAATATCAACAAACAAATTTTTATGATTACTGATGGAAAACCTTCTGCGATGTATGATGAAAATAAAATGTTATACAAAAATCCGTTTGGACTTGACCCGCGTATTATCAATAAAACGCTCGACGAAGCAACGCAATGCAGAAGAGAAAAAATTGTCATAAGCACATTTATGGTCGCGCACGATCCGGTTCTAATAGATTTTGTAGAAGAACTCACGCAAGCAAACAAAGGTCGCGCGTATTATTCCCACCTCAACAATCTCGGCGAATTTATTTTTGTGGATTATATTCGGAATAGAAGAAAGAAGTTTAACACGTTTTAAAGTCATTAGTCATTTGTAATTTGTCATTCGTTTTCTCGAACTACTAATAACCAATGACAAATAACCTTTCACTTCTATCTTCTTACTTCTCACTTCTTACTTCTCACTTCCAACACTCTCCCCTCGCTCATCGGCGGAAATTCTATTCCCAATAAAGAAGATAATGTTGCTGCAATATCAATTGGTGCGCAATCTTCATTCGATTCCATTTTCATAACTCCTTTTCCATAAAAAAGTACGGGAACGTGCGCATCGTAATTATACGGAGCGCCGTGAGTTGTATTCGAACCTCTGTCCTCAAGATAATACGGTTTCATTACAAAGAATACATCGCCACTTCGCTTTTCAAAAAAACTATTTTTCAGTTTTGAAGTGAACGGTGTTTGTCGTGAACCGCTTTTCAACTCATCTGCACGAAACACATCTACAATTTCTTTCATCTGTAATAACGAGTCTTGAATAACTTTCGCTGCTTGTTCGACAGAAATACTTTTCGATTTGCATGCTTTCTCCGAGATATAAATATTATGATGAACAACAAAATCAATCCAATGCGTTGTATCGGAAAAAGTTCCGAATGTATTATTCAGAAACCGTTCACTGAGTTGCCGAATTTCTTTTGGCGTAATTTTTCCTGCTTCAATATTGGTGAAACGCGATTTCAAATAATCGGGAATCGGCGCAACACCGTGGTCTGCAGTTAAGGTGATTACACAATTTTTTAAGCCAATTATTTTGTCGAGATATTTGAAAAATTCTTCCAACAACCTATCAGTGCGAACCGTTATATCCATTACTTCTTGACTATTCGGACCGTAATTATGTCCCACATAATCATTTGCAGAAAAACTTACGCAGAGCATATCCGTTACATTCCGTTTTCCCAATTGCTCTTGCTCAATTGCTTCTTTTGCAAATTGCAATAGAACATCATTACAAAACGGTGAAGTAAAAAATGCTTCGTAATACGTTTTTGTTTTCGGAGTTTTTTCTTTTCCGTGAATTATATGCGGGAACGATAATCCCAAACCATCTTCATCGCTCTCGTATTTCGCATCATCAATATCGCAAAGTGTCTTGTACTCTTTTTCCACGAGAAGTTTATTCCAATTTTTTCCAAAATAGGAATCAATGTTTTTCCTTGCATTAAATTTTTCCACCCAATCGGGAAGCGATTGCATATAGTAATTTGATGAAGTGAACATCGAATCTTCAATCCAGTACGCCGCGTTTGCAAATTTTCCCGCCGGAAATATCGCTCCTCTGTCCTTCATAGAAATTCCAATTACTTTCGATTGAAAATTATTGGAGAGCCGCAACATATCGCCAACAGTGTAGGCAAGATTATTTTTTGGTGAGCGACCAATGCGCGATGAATGAAAATTTTTAATGCTTGTATCTTCTGCACAATTTACTCTGCGATGAAGTTTTCTATCAAACCAGTCGTTCATCACAATACCGTTTTTATTTCCATAACAACCGGAATAAATTGAGGCGTGTCCGGGACCTGTTTCATTGATAGAATGTTTGTACGTCGCGTTCGTAAAGTTTGCGCCGTTTTTCAACAACAAATTGAATCCACCTTTTCCAAAATACGGACGAAACTTTTCGAGATACTCATACGGAAATTGATCAATCGTAATTGCGACGACGAGTTTTGGTCTTTCGTTTACTTTTGCAAATAAAACTGAAACTGAAAGAAAGAAAAAAATTACGATTTGTGATATGCGATGCGGAATTTGAGAAATGGAATTTGAGTTTTTCATCGAGAATAAATGTTTTGTAAATATGAAAAAGCCCTTGTTCTAATCAAGGGCTAAAGAAAATACCTTATGAAGAAATATCCTAATATGCCGGAATACTTAAGTTATACAACATGTCGGGACAAAAATCGAGAGGTGCTGGTTTGCGAGTCCCATCGTAATCAATCATGGTTGAACCATTTGCCCAAAAGATAGTTTTTGATTCGGGGTCTAACTGAACTTCCCGAAACCGAATGGGATTAAGAAGAGGTGCAAATGAACTTTCGGGAGAGTGGGATTTTGATTTGATAGTTGGTTCAAGATCTATAATGCGAATTTCTCCTGTTGACCATCTGCAAATAATTTTATACGGATCAACGGAGAGAATTTGTTCAATGTGTGGTAACATATTATCTCAAAGGTTCTATTTTGTGAAATACTTGTTCTTCCTGACGAAGACTATCAAAATTATTCATTAATTCTTGGCGGTGAATTTCTGTCCAAGCTTGTATTAAACGTAATTGTTTTTTAGGGAAATCTCCCTTAATAATTTCACCAGTTGCGATATCTATCATCGCCTCAAATTCTCCATATTGCGCATGAAAATGTGGTGGAGAGTGGTCATCCCCGTACATATAAACTACGATTCCGAAAAATCTACTTATTTCTGGCATACAAATTCGAGAAAAATTTACAAAAAAAATGTTTACTATTATTCAAAATTTTAAACAGGTTTAAGAGAAATTGGCCAGTCGATTAATGGCAGTTTCTATCATTGAGTTTACTTTTCTTTCCGTTTCTTTACATCCTTGACAGTTTATAAATATAAAACCGCAAAGAGCGCAAAGTGTCGCAAAGATTTTATTTGAGTAGTTCCATTTTAATTGACTTCGTAAATTCTTTCGTTTGTAATCTGGCAACATACATTCCACTGCCAACAGTTTCTCCATTATCGTTCTTCCCTTCCCAAATGAAATTGTACTTGCCGCTTTGCAATTCACCGTTAAACAGCGTTGCAATTTCTCTTCCGATAATGTCATAAATCTGTAGAGACGCAGTATGCTGCGTCTCTACAATGTTAAACGAAATCGTTGTCGAAGGATTAAACGGATTTGGAAAATTTTGATGCAACGAAAATTCTTTTGGTATTTCATTTGTTACAAGTTCACTCTTTCCTGCAATTATTTCTGCAACAAACGAAACGGAAATGTTTTTGGGAATTTGAATTGTTTCTCCTTCAGTCAATTCCACTTCCCCTACATTCGGAATTCCACGCAGCACAACTTTCCAATCCGCAGGCAATCCTTCCAACTTATTCACAAAAATAGAACGGGAATTTTTCGGATTGATAAAAACTTTCCACTCCTTTAATCCATTCATCTGCTGTGAATTCATCTGCTGTGAAGATTTTATATCGCTCCACAATTTCCCGGAAAGATATGCTTCATCATCAACAACATCGGGCGATGAAAGCGGTTTCGGATAATCATACACGTCGGTTTCATCGCTTGCTCGTTTATGCTGACCAATTCGTAACGTGGTATTACCAACATTTAACATTGAAAACCATCCGTCGCCATTTTGAAATTCAGGCAATGGTGTTGGCGATGTTCCTCTATGAAACGTAAATGTCGCGGAATTTCCTGTTCCATTCCAAACTGCATATCCGCCAAACGGCTGCAATTTTTCTATGCTTGGGTCAATTGGTCCGCTCCATTGTTTATTTTCGTGCGCATATTTATAAACTCTAATTCCGCTCGTCCCTGCTTGCGTATTTACCGGCATCCAACTTGCTTCTTGCGGATAAAACGGCGAGCCGATAAACGACCAACCATTCGGAATCGTAATCGTGTATGAATCTCCGCCAATCAAATCACCGCTTCCGAAATTCAAATCGAACGATGAATTTTTCGCAACAGTTTTCAGCCAGAATCCATCAGTGAGATGATACGAACTTCCGCTGCTTGTAATATCTTTGTAACTTCCATTTTCCAATGCGAACACTTTTGTTTTTCCACTGCCCGGAAGTTGCGATTCGAGAACATTGCGAATGGAATTATCCGGCTTATACGGAATACTCATCAATGCCCAATTCTTTGCGGGAATTCCTGAACTGAACCTTCCAACAGTAGTTTGCAATCCGTTGGCGATGCGCGTTTGTCCCGCTCCGGTTACTATCACGCTTATCGGTGAACCGGCATTATGCGTTAACGTAATCGCTCCGATAAACGCTCCATCATCTACGGGTAAAAAATTAATGGTAATGGATGCAGAATCATTCGGCGATACGGTTAAAGAATTTGCAGAAAGCGTGAACAACATATTATCGCTTGTAATATTGTTCACATTCAACGCTCCGGTTCCGCTGTTATATACTTTTAAATTTTTCTCTTCATCATTTCCCACCAGCACCGTTCCGAACGAAAGCGTTGTCGCAGAAACAGAAATGAGCGGAAATGTTTGCGTTGTTCCTGTTCCCGAAACACTCACACTCGTCGGACTTCCCGAAGCATTATGCGTCAGTGTAATTGTTCCGTTGTAGTTTTGTGAGGAATCTGGAGTAAATGTAATGCGTATTGTTTTGCTTTCCGTCGGTGATAAAGAAAAATTTGTTGATGAAATAACAAACGCGCTATTATTGCTTGCAACATTCGTAACATTCAGCGTTGCAGTTCCGGTATTTGTTACAATAAGCGAATCCACTTTACTCACATTCACCGTTACATTTCCAAATGCAAATGAAGAGGCAGAAAGCGAAATGAGCGGCAACTGCACATTTAATCCGTTTCCGGAAAGTAAAATTGTATCGGGACTTCCTTCTGCGTTGTGCGTGAGAATTATTTTTTCATTATACGAAAGTGTATCAGTTGGCGTAAATGTTACACGAATACTTTTACTCTGACTTGACGGAACAAAAAAACTCGGTGGCGAAACCACAAACACTCCCGAACTGCTGTTCACACTCGTAACATTCAGCGTTACATTTCCTGAATTGGAAACGAGAACCGAATCCGTTACGCTTCCATTCAATGGTACGTTTCCAAACGAAAGAGAAGTTGTTGAAAATGAAATTAACGGCGCGGCAACAGTTGTTCCTGTTCCTGAAACTTTGACCGTATCGGGATTTCCCTGCGCATTATGCTCAACAATAATATTTCCACTGTATGTTTGTGCTGAATCTGGCGTGAAGGAAACATCTATTCTTTTACTTTCAGTCGGCGCAAGGGTAAAATTTTGCGATTGAACATTGAACGCGCTGTCGTCACTTGTTATGTTTGAAACAATTAAATCCGCAGTTCCCGTATTGGAAATAATGAATGAATCCTGTTTACTCGCACCAAGCAGCACGCTTAAAAATGGAATCGAACTTCGCGAGAGATGAAATATCGGACGTGTTCCCGTTCCCGTTACATTCAATCCGACTTGGCTTACAGCGGAGTTATTATACACAATAATATTCCCGAGTTGCGTATTGATAGAAGTGGGAGTAAACGTAACGTGGACTGCTCTGCTTATGTTGGGCGCGAGCGTAAAGTTTGTCGTATCAAAAGTAAAGACGGAATTGTTGGAATAAATATCACTCACAATTAAATTCGCAGTTCCCGTATTCGTAACGATGATGGAATCTTGTTTATTCGTACCGAGCAAAACATTTCCAAAATCAATATTTAACGGTGTTACAGAAATTATAGGAAACGGAGTTGTTGTCACTTCACCTGAAACGATAATCGTGTCGGGACTTCCCTCTCCGTTATGGGTGAAAATAATATTTCCATTGTAGGTTGTTACTGCTGTTGGAGTGAACGTAATATGAACAGTTTTACTCTCGCTCGGTGTAAGTGTAAAACCCGATACATCCGCAACAAACACAATGTTATCGCTCGTTATGTTCGATACAACCAAATCCGCTGTTCCGCTATTTGTAATAATAACAGAATCTTGTTTCGTTGAATCTACAAATACTAAACCGAACGGGATGGTAGTTCGTGAAAATAAAATACTTGGTGCGGGAGGTAAGTTGATATTTTTCAAAATGGAAATTGTATTTGAAGTCCGATTCGTAGCCAAAATATCAACATCGCCGTCGCCATCTATATCACTCGCATGTACTGAAATTGGATAACTTCCCGTTGCGTACTCCACAATTGCTGCAAATGTTCCATTGCCGTTGTTCTTCAAAACGGAAACGGTATTTGAACCTTCGTTTGCAGTCAAAATATCTTCATCGCCGTCGCCATCTATATCACTCGCATATACTGAAATTGGTTGAGTTCCCGTTGAGTAATCCACCCTGATTTGGTAAGTACCATCGCCGTTGTTCTTCAAAACGGAAACGGTATTTAAATTCACATTCGCAGTCAATAAATCGACATCGCCGTCACCATCAACATCACTGGCATATACTGAATATGGACCACCTCCAGTTCCGTAATCTACTTTTGAGGCAAACGTTCCATTGCCGTTGTTCTTCAAAACGGAAACGGTATTTGAATAAACGTTCGTAACCACAATATCTGCATCGCCGTCGCCATCAATATCACTCGCGAACACTGAACCTGGACCACTTCCTGTTGCGTAATCCACCTTGGCTTGGTAGGTGCCATCGCCGTTATTCTTCAAAACGGAAACAGTATTTGGACCACCCGCAACCAAAATATCTTCATCGCCGTCGCCATCTATATCACTCGCATAGACTGAATTCGGATTAACTCCTGTTGTATAATCCAACTTGGCTTGGTAAGTACCATCGCCATTGTTCTTTAAAACGGAAACGGTATTATCAATATTATTCGCAACCAAAATATCTTCATCGCCGTCGCCATCTATATCACTCGCATATACTGAAAGTGGACTAGTTCCCGTTGCGTAATCCACTTTTGTTTGATATGTGCCATCCCCGCTGTTTTTCAAAACGGAAACGGTATGTGCAACAGCGTTCGCAGTCAAAAGATCTCCATCACCGTCGCCATCAATATCACTCACATATACTGCAAATGGATAACTTCCCGTTTCATAATCTGCTTTTGTTGCAAATGTTCCTGTACTTACAATATTTTGTATCGTAAAACTCCAATGAAATCCATTTGTCAATGTATCTCCGCTTGCGCTGCGTATATTTTTTGTAAGTGTAACATTTACAATTTCTCCCGCCTTAAAATCTGTTGTTGGGTTAAACGTAACAACCGTTCCATTTACCTCTGTGTCATTCCCGCTTTTCTTTGTGTCATTCCGAGGAGCGAAGCGACGAGGAATCTTTCCATTCGACAACAAAGATTCCTCATCCCGGCTAAAGCCAGAATTCGGAATGACACTGTTGAAGGAATTGCCATTCCAATTCGTCATCCCGAGCGAAGTCGAGGGAACACTCGCAGTAGTAAACTCAAAACTTCCTCTATGTCTTCCGCTCACACTTCCCGAAACAATAAACGTAGTTGTATCATTAAACAAACTCGTATTCATCGGAGCGTTAAACGTTGCAGTAATGTTTGTTGATGGAGAAACACTCAAAGCATTTTGCGTTGGAGAAACAGAACTTACTTTTACATTATCCCAACCGCCAATATGATACAACGAATCAATTTCACTCACCGAAAGCGCGCGGTTATAAATGCGGATGTCGTCAATCTTTCCCGAAAACGGAAGCGTGTTTTCATTCGCTCTGCTTCCGATAAACATTGGGTACGGATACGTATCAATTGCGCCACTTACGGAAATGCTTCCATCGAGCGCGCCGTTCACATACACGGATAAACTCGTATCGTTATACGTCATTGTTACGTTATACCACACATCCGGAAGCACCGTTGTATTGCCATCGTAATACCGCAGCGCACCGACGATATGAATATGCGGACGAAATTTTCCGTTTGCGCTTCTCGTGAGTTCATACTGCGATTCGGAGGAAAGCGATTGTCCTTTCGATAAAATAAATCCATCGGTCGTTACGCTTCCATCCCACATACACCACGCGCTCACCGACATTTGCTGCGTAGGATTGAGCGTGCTATTATTTTCCACGCGCATATAATTATTTACGCCGTTAAAACTATACGCATTGTTTGCATTACCAAATCTATCCGTTGTTGCAGTTGCGCCGTTGTTTGTTGCGTTATTATTTGAGCCGCTCGAATCGTTTGTGCTTGCATTGGTGAAAGGATAGTAGGCAAGGA
>JAGXRH010000051.1 GCA_018335975.1 Ignavibacteriales bacterium | reverse complement strand
TTCTCTAAATGTGAGTTGTGCAAACGATAAACACAGGAGTTGATCCCAACAAGAAAATGTTCGGTAGCGATAATTGCCTTTGTGTGCTGTTACCAATCGATCAAAAATATGTTTAGGAGCGTAGTCCATGATTTGTGAAAATATAGTTTTTCCTTGATTCATCTTGAGTCGTATTTGTTTGTCTCAAAATGAACAAAAATGAACTTACCGTTTCAAATCGATTTTGTATTTTTTCACTGGAACTATGCATTCTGTATGAGCTTGTTGCCCCTTCTAGTTTTCTTAACGGGACAGTAGTGATGTTGTATATGTTTATCATAAAGTTGTTTTGATTTTGGCTCGTAGAGCCGTGAATATTTTATCCTAAAAAAAATTTAGGAGTTGATTGTATTTATCTGTTTCCACGTTTTCCTTTTGTTCGTCTACATCGTTAACGATTTTACTCGTGTTTGATGTTCGTTTATTTGATGAATGCTTATGCTTGCTTAATAACACTCACTGGACAAATAGTGGTAGTTTTTGTTGCCTAGGTTGACTTGTTGGGTCAATACCAACTATGGTAAATTACCAGGATTTACCAGGGTTCATTCAAAATTTACCAGGGTTGGTTTCATTATTTACTTCGTTTTTTGAATAATTTCAGCATTTACCATAGTTACCAGGGTTGCCGGCCTAATTCAGAGAGGAGGGTGGGTGTCTGTGTATCTGTTGTGTATATACTCTCTTTACTTTGAATTTGTTATTCTACTATGGTAACCCTGGTAAATGGCTAATTTACGCTAATTTCGCACTTCAACTATGGTAAATTTTCTTCCAACCCTGGTAAATTCGTTGCCATCTCTGGTAATTTTTTCTCCAACCCTGGTAAATTCCACATATACCAATGTTCTCTTTCGCCTTTCTTCATTTCCCGATAGGGTTCAATCCCATACAACTTCAAATGCTTACTTAAGGTAATCGCATTAATAGTAGAATCCTGATAGATGCTCTTGAATAATCGTAAAGCCAAACCTTTCTCAATCTTTCCTTTCAGTTTTGGAATCCTGATAGTATTTCCAAACTCATCTTGATTCTGACTCTCTTCAAACCACTCCATATCATTTCCTTTCAAATGCTTAGCAAATTCTTCAAAGCGAGTCATGCCTACATTTATTAATGCTTCTTTCTCGGCATTGTGTATTACTGTCTTTGCCTTGTGTTTATCATAAGAGTAGTTCATCAGATACTGTGCAAAGTGAGGAACCTCTCTCTCAATTGACTGAATCACTTCTTCAGCATTAGTAAACCATTCCTGTTTTCTTAAATTGCCCCCTGTGGTAATGATATTGAATCTGCGGTCGCTATCATCAACAAGCAAAGGAATCTCGTTATTGGAATAGAACAAACAATTCACATGATTTTCAACGCGATACTGTTTTACATTTTTCTCGTTGATACTCATATCACTTTCCGTGATGATGACTTTGATTTTACTTGCAATACTATTTCTTGAATTGTTATCGTGCGCCACCTCATTGAATGCAATCAACATCACATTCTTCAAATAGGAATTAAATGGATTTCTCAGTTGCTCGTCTTCTACCTGAATGGCTTGTGTCTTTCCAAGCAGTGGCTGCAACACACATTCTAAGAATAAATTCTTTCCTGCTCCTTGTTCACCTTTCAAAACCCAGGCGGTAAGTTGTTTCTTTCTTGTTTGCATAATTCCTGCTAACCAGTTCAGAAAACGTTCTCGTTCATTATCAGAAGGAATCAAATTCTCTAAGAGAAGCATAATGTATTTACATGACGTCTTTACATCAATCACTTCATTTGTTTTTGGTAAAACGAGATAATTGGTTGGTGTAAATAAATTAAACCTGCGATTCACTTCATCAATCCTGCGATCACTATGCACATCAAACCCCACTTTCAGCACTTTCAGTTTTTCCGGCAGCGCCTGACCATAGGCAGAAAGTATTTGTTTTAATATTTCTCTCGGAACGCCAAGATGCAAATCCTCTTTCGCATTATCATAGTAGGCATACGAACTCGTAGATTCTTCAATGAAGGGAAGCAGATTCTGCTGGTATCCAAACTTAATCGGCGACGCACCGCCAACAACCTTTATATTAGCGCAAATTTTATTCTTGCAGATGAAGGCACACGTCTGTGGTTTCTCATGCAAACTGTTCCAATGGTAGTTAGTCTTAACTTCATCATAGTTCGCGGTTAAGGATAAAATCTTATGCAATTCAACACGCCCTTCTTCACCAAACGGTTTTAACTGCGATGCAAGGAAGAGTCTCTGTTCATGCGTTAAACATACTCCGTTCCTCGCGTCCTCGACTATTTTCTTCAACACCCCACACTTCGAGAACATCAATATCATGTTAAAGGGCGACACACTTTCACGTTCACTCGGTTCAGCAACGACTGCTGAAGTAGCGAGCAAGGAATTTATTTTCGCACTTCCACTACCTTCTTCCGCTTCTTGCTTGAATACATCACTATTTATTTTCTCGAATTCATCAGGATAATATTCTTCAAAGTTCTCATCTACAAAATGGCTTAACTTCCCGGATTTCTTATGCAGTTGCAACGGCAGCTTTATGAGATTACCATATTCCCCAACAGCAACATTATCTTGCTTGGGAAAAATTTCTCACGCAAGTGAATCACTCACAAGTAGAAATTCTTTTTCTAGTTCGTGCAGTTTAGCTCGAACTTGTTTTGCTGCAACTGGTTCAGAGAGCAAGCCCCACAAATGATATCCTTTGCTGCCACTGAATTCAGTATAGAGGAGACCAATGCCATGCTTGTCGAAGACTGCTTGTATTTGTTGTGCTTGTTGTTGTAAGATGGGAAGGAAGGAATCAACGACATAATCTGTTGACTTCATTGCAGACTTCTTTACATCAATATCGATGCAAAAGAATCGAACAGTATTGTTCGTTGGATCAATTGGATAAGTCCCTATCGTTTCTTTACCACGAAGATAGTTTTCAAGCGTGAGAGAGTGATTGGAAGGGTGGTAACTGCCATCCTTTTCTTGAACGGCATAGACATCAAACCGGTTGATTGATGCGTTATAAAAATTAGTTTTTGTTTGCAGTATTTGTTGTTCCATAATTTTGTATTTGTTTTGATGGTGAATTTGAATGGATGACGCTCTTTAAGTTACGAATGGCATTGCCATAGGTAACAGGATTGACAAGAGCCTTTCATCCGTAGTAATTTGATACGAATTCCTGAACGGTATCAGAATCTTCGAAGATGAAAGTGGTGACGCCGTTCGATGATGTGTGTGATTTCATTTCCAATCCCGATGCGATTAAATATGCCGAGAGGTAGAAATCTCTATTTGTATAAGTATTGTTCATATGTGTATTTTGAATGTAATGTTAAGAGTTTGAAACGAAAGACATTCTCTCGGATCTGCCTGTTGTCGAGTTGCAATTGCAAATTACAACATCCCCGGCACATTACTGCCGGGGAATATGGTAAATCAAATTGTCTAGTTGTAAGGTTTCGGAGGTTTCCGATTGTCGAGGGGAGTTGCCCGTTGTCTTATTTAAATATATTCATTCTATTATAGAAAGTCAAGTACGTAAAAAAAATAAATTTTATATTCCCAAAAGCCCCTAACTTGGTTTAACGTAAATTCCGTTAGTAGTGGGGAATTCGTTGCAGATATTAATCAAGTTTGCTTAGTGGCCTTGTTACAATTATCAATAAAGGGTTAATAATTAGTTTATCATTGAAGTGCGTTCCCTGTTCCGGGCACTTAACTAAAGGACATTCGAAACACTTCGCTGCTGGTTTAGCGCTATACCAGCCCCCTCTCGCTAAATTTGTTTACCCATTCAAGGTTCCCCTTTGGGAAACTTTGAATTCTTTGTAATTTGCTCCCGCTTTTTTATAACCGACTATGATTCTCTCCGACTCCAAAATTCTTGAAGAACTGAAACGCAAAACAATTGTCATCGAACCGTTTCAAAAAGATTGTCTCGGCGCAAACAGTTACGATGTTCATCTCGCAAAATATCTTGCATTGTATGATGATGAAATTCTCGACGCGCGAAAACATAATCACGTTCACCATTTTGAAATTCCGAGCGATGGTTACATTCTTGTTCCGAGTAAATTATATCTCGGCGTTACGGAAGAATACACCGAATCGCACGCGCACGTTCCGTTTCTCGAAGGCAAAAGCAGTGTGGGAAGATTAGGAATTGATATTCACGCAACGGCGGGAAAAGGCGATGTAGGTTTTTGCAATACATGGACGTTAGAAATTTCCGTGAAGCAACCCGTAAAAATTTATGCGGGAATGCCCATCGGACAATTGATATTTTTTGTAGTAAGCGGAGAAATTTTAACGCCGTATTCAAAAAAGAAATCAGCAAAGTACAACAAACGCACAACGAAACCGATGGAATCAATGATGTGGAAAAATTTTAGCAAAGAGCGGGGAGCGTAGAGCAGAGAATACAAATGTTTATCAAAACCATTATCGTTGAGGATCTCTTTGGACGAAAAATTGAAATTCCGAAAGAGAGATGGAAACATGCTTGCATACACCACCCGGAAATAGAACCATTTATCGAGTTGGTGAAAGAAACAATTGAAAGCCCGGATTTTATTAAAATGAGTTCTTCCGATAAATCAGTTCGGATGTACTACAAATATTTTTCAAACGTGTTTGATGGGAAGTATATTCTCGTCGTTATCAAAACAAACAAAAGAAATTTTTTACTCACAACATATATTACCGATTACATAAAGGCGGGAGAAGAATTATGGAAAAACAAAAACTAAATTTTGCTTACGACAACGAAGGCGATATTCTCGACATTTCGATTGGCAAACCGGAAAAAGCAATATCAAATGAAATTACCGATGATTTTTTTGTGCGTATTCATCCACGCACAAAACGCATTGTGGGATTCTCCATTTTGAATTTCAAAAAACGAAGCGCAAAACAAAAAGGAGAAATTTCCGTTCCGTTGCATGCTGAGTTTACGATGTAGTGCGTTACATTGCGAAAACATCTGCGTGCTAGTGCGGTTTAATTTACATTTGTTTTAAACGCGAAGGAACGCAGAGAATTTTCTCGAAAAGTGGTTACATTTATCAACAAAATTTAGAAAGGCAAAATACAATGACCGTTGCAGAATTATCAAAAGAAGAATTTAAAACAATCATCAGTGAGGTCGTTGAAGAAAAAATTCGTCAGTTGCTTGACCCAGATTATGGTCTTGAATTACGAGAAGATTTTCTTCTGCGCTTGAATAAATCCGCCTCATCCAAAGAGAGAATTTCATTTGACGACGTGAAGAAAAATCTTGGATTAGCGTAATGTTCAAAATTGACTTTACTCCCGACGCGCTCAAAGACATATCTTCGCTCGATAAAACTATTTCATTACGAGTAGTTGAAAAGTTAGATTGGCTCATCGAAAACTTTGATACCATTTCTCCAGAAACGTTAACGGGAGAATTCCGAGGAAAGTATAAATTGCGCGTTGGCGAGTTGTGTATTCAATCGAGTATGAAAAAGAAACAGTTACCGTTTATGCAGTTGAACATAGAAGCAAAGTATATAAAACTTGAAAATTATCCATTACAATGAATACAACAATTATGACAACAAAAGAAATTCGTGAGCAAGGGTTACAAGCCCCCCCACAAAAACTTGGCACCGCGGGAATGATAAAGTTCTTTCAGCAATTTGAAATTGGCTCCGGCGATTATACAAAAGAAAGAAAAAAAATTTTAAAATAAGATTCTGTAATTTTTATAACAACTAAAGACGAATGGGAAACTACGATGAAAACTATTACTCTTATCATAATATATGTTGTTTTAATTGCAAGTTGCAAGAAGGATTCACCAACTGGAAACAACAATAATAAATTTAATACCCCGACCAACCTCAGCGCTGTGTTCTTTACCAACACTTTGCTAATTCTTCAGTGGAAAGACAATAGCAATATTGAAACCCGATTTGAAATAGAGCAAAGCGTTGATAGTGTCAATTTCGTTTTAGTGAGAACAATTGGGAAGGACACAACAACAGCACTCGTGAGCGGAACATATTCTTCGGATACTCCGTATTACTTTCGCGTGTGTGCAATTTCAGGAACTCGCAGAACTGGATATTCTAACGTGATAAAAGAAAAAGCTGCTTTGCCGTCAACACCCGTTGTCAAAATTCTTTCACCAACAAATAATGCTTCTATTACAGACACTGTTACTATTGCAGTAGACGCAACTGATAATTTAGGGATTGTACGATTGGAAATATATATTGATAACGAACTCGATTCATCGCGCGTATTTGTAACACCTCCGTATAAGTGGTATTGGAATGTAAGTTCATTACCCGATGGAGGAACGCATAGCATTTATGCAAAAGCTTACGATGGGGATGAAAACAGCTCCAGTTCGGAAGTGTTTACTGTAACAACTCATTATAGTGATATGGCTCCGTCGAATCTGCAAGTAACGATGCTTGATGACACGTCTGCAATTTTGCAATGGGTTGATAATAGCAATTTTGAAACACGATTTGAAATAGAACAAAGTATAAACAATACAAACGATTTTACCTTTCTGGATACTGTTTCGGCAAATACAACGTTAGCAACAATTCTTCTAACATATACAGGTGATACAACAACGTACTATTTTCGTGTTAGAGGAAAATCTGGTTTAAATTCAACTAGTTATTCCAATATTTCTAGTGGTACAACTTATTCTTTATTCGATATGGTGTTTGTAACTGGCGGACCATTTTTGATGGGCAGTCCCGATGGATATGGAAATCCCGATGAACATCCGCAGCATATCGTGACAGTCAGTAGTTTTTCAATTTCAAAATACGAGGTAACACAGACGGTATGGAAGAAAGTAGTACTATGGAAACAGATGCACGGTGGAACAACACTAATTGAATCGCCCAGTAATTTTTCTGGTGATTCGACTCTTCCGGTGGAAAAAGTAAGTTGGGATGAAGTTACATTGTGGATTAATTATTTAAATGAAATGTATAATACCAACACTTTTAGTTTACCGACAGAGGCGGAATGGGAATACGCAGCGCGCGGTGGAAATCAATGGAATGAAAATTTAACATACAGCGGAAGTAACACTGCAGATTCTGTCGCGTGGTTTTCCAGTAATTCTGGAAGCCAAACACATCGCGTCGGAATAAAACAAGTAAATCAACTTGGCATTAACGATATGAGCGGAAATGTGATGGAATGGTGCAACGATTGGTATGATGGTAATTATTACAGTCAAAGTCAAAACAGTACAAACCCCCAAGGACCAACAAATGGAAGTTACCATGTTACACGAGGTGGTTCGTGGTCCACTATCTTCATCAATTGCCGTGTTGGATATAGGAGGGCTTACAATGCTACAGATCGTTCTAGTAATCTCGGATTCCGTGTAGTGAGGGCTAATTAATCTAAGATTAGTAATTTTTTTTCTTTTTAATAACCGACGGCGATTTCCTTTATTCAGTAAACAACAAACTCATATGCAACACAAACTCAACTCACTCATAATAACTCTAACAATATTACTCTCTGCTCTCAGCTCCCCGCTCTTTGCTCAAACCAAACGAGCGATGGAACTTGAAGATATGTTCAAAATGAAACGCGTCAGCGATCCGCAAATTTCTCCCGATGGGAAATGGATTGCGTACGTTGTTTCCGTTGTGAACAAAGAAGCGAATAACTCCAATAGCGATATTTGGCTCGCATCAACTTCGGGAAGTGAAACGCGGCAACTTACATTTTCTCCGAAAGGCGATAACAATCCGCGTTGGTCTCCCGATGGGAAATGGATTTCATTTGTTTCCACACGCAGCGGAACTCCACAAATTTATCTTTTGAATCTGGATGGCGGCGAAGCGAAACAACTCACAACAATCTCTACTGGCGCATCGCAGCAAATGTTTTCTCCGAATGGTAAACGTATTGCATTTATTTCTTCCGTCTATCCGGAATTTTCCGAATTACCGTTTAAAGAAAGCGACAAGAAAAATGCGGAGAAAGATGAAGCAACGGAAAAAAGCAAAGTGAAAGCAATGGTGTTCGACCAACTTTTATATCGCCATTGGGATTCGTGGACGGAATTCAAGCGCATGCACATTTTTGTTCAATTAGTTGAAGATGGCGAACCAAAAGATTTAACGCCGGGAAATCGTGATGCCGTTCCGAACTCATCCACATTTTCTGCCGGCGACGATTACCATTGGTCTCCCGATGGAAAAGAAATTGCATACACGGCAACTCCCGAAAATGTTCACGAAGAAGCGTGGAGCACGAATCACGATGTGTACACGGTAAATGTTTCCACCGGTGAACGAAAAAATCTTACGGAAAAAAATCTTGCTGCAGATGGATTTCCGCGTTACTCTCCCGATGGAAAATATATTGCGTATCGCGCACAACGTACTGCTGGGTTTGAAGCGGACAAATGGGAATTATTTTTATTCGATAGAAAAAAGAATTCTTCAACAAGTATCACCGAAAAATGGGATTATGTTGTCGGCGCGTTTTCGTGGTCAAGCGATTCGAAAAAACTTTTCTTTCCCGCAGAAGATAAAGCGGAAGAACCTTTGTGGGCAGTTTCTGTTGGCGGCGAAACACCGAAACAAGTTGTCACCAAAGGGGTGATTTCTGCATTTTCCATTTCGAATAATGGAATGTTGGCATACACACGCGCAACAATGATGAGACCGGCTGATGTGTATTCTTCAAAATGGGATGGAAAAAATGAAGTGAAAATTTCTACAATGAACGATGCAATATTTTCGAATATAGAAATGAATGCGCCGGAAAATATTTGGTGGGATGGCGCGAAACCGAATCAAAAAATTCAGGCGTGGCTCGTAAAACCTCCGAAGTTTGATGCGAACAAAAAATATCCACTCGTGTATCTTGTTCACGGTGGACCACAAGGAGCGTGGATGAATGGCTGGTCGTTTCGATGGAATCCGCAGTTGTGGGCGGCGCAAGGTTATGTTGTTGTGTGTCCGAACCCAACAGGAAGCACAGGGTTTGGTCAGCAATTAACAAACGACATTTCGCACGATTGGGGTGGAAAAGTGTACACCGATTTAATGAATGGCGTTGATTACGTTACGAAAACATATTCATTCATTGATGGAAATAATATGGCGGCGGCGGGAGCGAGTTACGGCGGATATATGATGAATTGGTTTCAAGGACATACGAAACGATTTAAAACTTTGATTACGCATTGCGGCGTGTATAATTTCTTTTCGATGTACGGAACAACGGAAGAAGTGTGGTTCGATGAATGGGAACACGGCGGAACTCCGTGGGATAAAAAAGAGGAATACGAAAAATTTTCTCCGCATAATTTTGCGAAGAATTTTACCACGCCGAATCTCATCATTCACAACGCGCTCGATTTCCGCGTTCCGTTTTCCGAAGGAATGCAACTTTTCACCGCATTGCAACGACAAAACATTCCGTCAAAACTTCTCTACTTTCCCGACGAAGGACACTGGGTATTAAAGCCGCAAAACAGCGAGTACTGGCATCAACAAGTATTTGGTTGGTTGAAAGAGTATTTGTCTACGACTCGTTGAGAATATAAGTAGTTGAGATATTGAGAATATAGTGTTTAGAAAACTTAGTGCTGCTTTGTGTTCTTCGTGTCTTAGTGGTGAAAACTAAAAACCACTGAGGCACTGAGAACACGAAGGTTCACTGAGAAGAACGAACGATGGAATCAATAGACTTTTGGGACTTACGTTATATTTGGTACATCTTAGGTTTTATCCTTTTTCCAAGAATAACGATAATCTTAATTTTCAACAATTATGTTACACATGAATTTTGGTGGTCAAATTTGATAACCCCCATTACAATCTGGTGGGAGTATCCAATGTTGGTACTTGGCTTTTGGTCAAAGTTTCTTTTTATGTTTCTCTATACTGCTACGCCTCGTCTTTTGCTTGGGTTGATTGGATACAATTACTTATCAAACGAGAATCATATTGCAATGATTGTTTTTTGTTTTCTTGGGTTTATTTTAGATATGGTTACCAAACATGAGTCACAAAGAACCCGAGGAAGCAATACAACTTAGAAAACCAAATTTAATTCTATGAAACTCACCATTTATCAAAAACCGACTTGCTCGACGTGCAGAGAAGTGTATAAAACTCTGAAAGAGAGCGGTGTGGATTTCGATGCGGTAAATTATTATCTTGAACCGATTCCGAAAGAGAAGTTGAAGGAACTTCTCAAAAAAATGAAGATGAAACCGCGCGAACTCTTGCGAACAAAAGAACCGCTCTACAAAGAACTTGGACTCGATGAAAAAAAACTTTCCGATGATGACATTATTGATTTGATGGTGAAGCACCCCGATTTACTTCAACGACCGATTGTGGAAAAAGGAAACAAAGCCATTCTTGCGCGACCGGCAGAAAAAATAAAAGACATTCTCTAAAACTCATTTTAAAAATTTATGAAACAGACCACATTATTTTTGATTTCGCTTTTCACTTTCGTTCTTGCCTTTTTTCTTACCACAGAAAAAAGCGAGAACATTTCCTTAACAAAGAAAACATCCGGCGCAATGCAGGCATTGGAGTTTTGGAATCGTTCACGCGCATTTCCGAATAAAGATATTCCTGAAGCGGGTTATGCGGATGCGCTTCTTTATTCCAAAAGAAATTTGCGTTCACTTTCCGAAAGAAAATTTTCCAGCGAAGAGTGGAGAAGTATTGGTCCCACCAATTTTGGCGGAAGAACTCTCGTACTCGCAATCAATCCACAGAATCCGAATACCATTTACGCCGGTTCTGCAAGCGGCGGTTTGTGGCGAACGAAATCTGCGGGTGTTGGCGCGACTGCATGGAGTTATGTTCCTGTAAAGAATTCTTCGGGTGATTATTTTGCTGTTCTCGGAGTTGGTGCAGTTGCGCTCGCTCCAAATGATACAAATACTTTGCTCATCGGAACGGGCGAAGTGTACGGTTATCAAAAATCGTTCGGTGGTTTCGGTTTGCGGACAACACGCGGAAGTTACGGTATCGGAATTTTGAAATCAATCGATAACGGGGCTACGTGGACGCACACACTCGATTGGAGTAGAAACCAGCGGCGTGGTGTGCAGGATATTGCATTCAACCCGAATAATGCAAACATCGTGTATGCAGCAACGTCGGAAGGAACATATAAATCTGCTGACAAAGGAAACTCGTGGACGTTGATTCACGCTGTTGAAATGGTGACCGATATTCTCATTCATCCGGTTAACTCTGAAACGCTTTTTGTGTCGTGCGGAAATTTAGGCAGTGTAAATTCCGGCGTGTACCGTTCGTTTGACGGGGGGCAAACATTCACCCGACTCAACGGACTTCCTCCCTTTTCCGGAAAAACGCTTTTATCATTTTATGGCGCATCGCCCAATGTTCTCTATGCTGATGTTGCAGATAGCGTTTCGGGAAAAGGTTTATACCGTTCGACAAACTTAGGCGATACGTGGACATCTCTGAATACCGAAAACTATGCTTCATATCAAGGATGGTTTTCACACTTCGCAGTTGTTCATCCCGGCGATTCATCGAAAGTGCTTTGCGCAGGAGTGGATGTTTTTAAATCTACAAACGGCGGAAGAACACTGACACAAAAATCGTATTGGTACAATTGGTTTCTTGATACAACGCTTGCTCCGGGCGAACCCGAAGGTCCTTCCGATTATTCGCACGCCGACCATCACGCGTACGCCGTTCATCCGACAAATCCCAACATTGTATATCTCGCGAATGATGGAGGGGTCTTTGTAACGACCGATTTTGGCGAAACTTTTTCCGGAAGAAACGGCGGCTACC
>JAGXRH010000050.1 GCA_018335975.1 Ignavibacteriales bacterium | reverse complement strand
GCAATGGCGCAGAAAGATACATTGATAAAAACTGCACAACACGCACGTGATAAAGCAGGTAATTTAATTTCAATGTTTGAAGAGAAAGAGTATCAGTTGACCAATGCCTTGATGCAGTGGAATGATGAACTCTTCCAACAACTTCAAAACAGCCAGCATCGAAAATTAGCAACACAATATTTACAACAGGAGAGACAAACACATGAATATCCATAATGTAGAAACAAACAATAGAATACATACCCAAGAACCAATAGATTCATCGTTACGTTTCGGACAAACGAAAAAGCAAGATGTTGCGATGATTTCACGGGAAGCTCAATCGCATTATCACACCAACCGTAAAATAAATATCGAACGAATTCAGGTGCGTATTAATGAAGATTGGTACTTTCGTCGAGATGTGACCGAAAAAATTGCTAACGCAATGCTCTTATCAGGCGCGGTCTAACCAAGTTCTTTAAGTATAAAAATTATCCCTCATTCTCGCGGATGAGGGATTTTTTTTTGAAACTTTTTCTCTACTGTGTCAGTCTAACTCGTTAGATTTTTACATTTTTTTTGAAGGAAAGTACTATGAGAAAAATATTTTTTATTTCTTTATTTCTGTTCGTGTTGGTTTCACAAAATTCGTACACGCAGGAAAACAATGATTCCAGTTTTAATTTTACCATAAAAGAAAGCGAATTACTTGACTTTGAATTTACGGGAAAACCTCGTGTTGAAGCCTCATACGGGTTTTCGCAACCAAAGTTGAAATCATTATCACAGAATTTTTCTCAAAGCGGATTGTTAGAACTCCGGCTTGGCTACGCAACACAACGAAATAGTGCGTACAGAGATGATGTTTTTCGGTTTCGTGACAAATATGTCTTTCTGAGTAACACCAATTCAGATTTTCGTACCAGTTCATCCGTTTTAACGAATATAGATGCTGAATCTTGGAAATTTGGTTTCGGAAGGACAAGCGGTTGGGGAAATAGATTAGGGAGTGGTGGCATTATGCCTTATGTTTCAAATGGCTTTGTTTGGTCGCGAATTGATGTAAAAAATAATATTCCTGTTCCACTTTCTGTACAGGAACAAGAGCGGATTAACGACTTTGATAACGCTCTTCGTTTCGGAACATATACAGAAACCGGCATCAGATTACAATTATATCCAATGCTTACTCTTCGCACTGCGTATCAACGAGAAATCGTTTTTCCCCGCTACCTTTTCTGGAAACATCTTGGCAGTTACGGTGTAGAAGCGATGGGTATGGAAATCATTTATGGATTTGTCCGTGAGATAATGAAATCTTCACCTGCTGCCGGACCTCTGATGAATGTAATTTTGAAAGGCGGTTATTCTTATGCGCTCTACCAGCTTCGAGCAGAAAAAATGAATTGGCCATTTACCTCATCAGCGCCGCTTGTGTACGATTCTTTTAAGTTTGGAATGACATTCACGTTTTAGTTTTTCCTCTCCTTCCTTTTTCTTATTTTAGTCCCGCGTTTTTACTACATAACGCCTCGCCGATAACTTCGCGAGGCGTTTTTATTTCTTTACACACTTCACACATTTAATGACAAAACGAACAGATATACGAAACATCGCCATTGTTGCACACGTTGACCACGGCAAAACCACACTCGTTGACCATATGTTGCGCCAAACCGGAACATTCCGCGAAAACCAAGCAGTCGTTACGCGCGTTATGGATTCCAACGATTTGGAAAAAGAACGCGGCATTACCATTCTCGCAAAAAACACTTCAATTTTTTATCAATCGAAAAATGAAAAATCGAAAATAAAAATCAACATTGTAGATACACCGGGTCACTCGGATTTCAGCGGCGAAGTGGAACGAACACTCAAAATGGTTGATGGCGTGTTGCTTCTTGTTGACGCAGCAGAAGGTCCACTTCCGGGAACAAAATTCGTTTTGAAAAAATCCCTCGATTTGAATTTACAGCCCATCGTTGTCATCAACAAAATTGATAGAAAAGATGCCCGCTCACACGAGGTTCTTGATATGGTCTTTGAGTTATTCCTTTCCCTCGGCGCAAACGATAAGCAACTCGACTTCCCAACAATTTATGCTATTGCAAAGCAAGGAATTGCCAAGACAAATTTAGAGGAAGAAGGGATCAATCTTGAACCGCTGTTTGAAGCAATCATCAACAAAGTTCCGCCGCCGGAAGGAAATCCCGATGAGCCGTTTCAAATGCTTGTTACTTCGATTGATTACAATGATTATCTCGGTCGTCTCGGCATTGGAAGAATTTCGCGCGGAACAATTCGACTTGGTTTGCCGATGGAAATTATTCATCGCGATGGAAAAGTGGAAGATGCGCGTGTTACAAAAATTTATACGTTTGATGGATTGAAACGCACGGAAACAGCAGAAGCCCACGCCGGCGATATTATTGCAATTTCCGGAATGGAAGACGTTGATATCGGCGAAACAATTGCAGATTCTGCTGACCCGACACCGCTTCCGTTTGTCGCCATTGAAGAGCCGACAATTTCGATGAACTTTGTTGTTAACAATTCACCGTTTGCCGGAACAGAAGGAAAATATGTTACGACAAGAAATCTTTTTGAACGACTCACAAAAGAACTTCGCTCGAACGTTTCTCTGCGCGTTGAACTCACCGATTCTCCCGATATGTTTCGCGTGAGTGGCAGGGGAGAACTCCATCTCGGAATTCTCATCGAAACAATGCGCCGCGAAGGATATGAGTTGCAAGTTTCGCGACCGGAAGTAATTTACAAACGCATTGATGACGTTTTATGCGAACCGATTGAGCACGTTATTATTGACGTTCCCGACGAATTTATCGGAGTCGTGATTGAAAATTTGGGAAGAAGGAAAGGGGAAATGAAAAATATGCTCACATCGGGAGGAAATACGCGGTTAGAATTTTTTGTTCCCGCGCGCGGACTCATTGGTTTTCGAAATGAATTTATGACGCAGACAAAAGGAACGGGAATTTTGCATCATAACTTTCACGGATACGAACCGTTCAAAGGAGAAATCGCTCATCGAACAAAAGGCGCGCTCGTTGCATTGGAAAACGGTGAAGCAGTTGCGTATGGAATGTGGAAATTGCAAGAACGCTCAACGTTTTTTCTTGACCCGGGAACGCGCGTTTATTCCGGTATGATTGTCGGAGAAAATTCGCGCGAACAAGATATGGTGGTGAATGTGTGCAAAACGAAGCAACTTACGAATATGCGTGCAAGCGGTTCCGACGAAGCGGTGCGGCTCGAACCCCCGCGTATCTTCACACTCGAACAAGCCATTGAGTGGATTG
>JAGXRH010000049.1 GCA_018335975.1 Ignavibacteriales bacterium | reverse complement strand
CTCGGTGTGTAGCGTTGGAACTTGCGCCAAGAGGAGTGCGTGTAAATGCGGTAAATCCCGGTGTTGTTGTTACCAACTTACACAAAACCAGTGGAATGAGCGAGGAAAAGTATGCGCAGTTTCTCGAGCATAGCAAAACCACTCACCCGCTTGGGCGGGTAGGAACACCGGAAGAAGTAGCCGAACTCATTTTATTTCTCTCTTCCGAAAAAGCGGGATGGATTACGGGCGAAACAATTGCAATAGATGGAGGACGAGCGCAAACGTGTGCAAGGTAATGCCGCCTACAGCAGTATCTGTGCAAAAACTCACGTAAAAGTAACAAGGGCATTTTTCTCTCCCCCAAAAAATTCCTTGAAAGAAGCAAAGACATCTTTGAAAGTTTTTAAATTTTCCTTGGAATAAGTCAGCGTATTTTTACGCAGAGAATAAAATCCCTCGGAATACGGAAGCACATTTTTTTCTCTTGCTATTATCCCCTCGAAGCAATGAAGGACGTTTTTATTAGTTGCAGAAACTCCCTCAGGAATAGAAAAAATTCCCTCAAGATATTCAACGGCAGTTTTTCTTGTAAAAGTTCCCCCCAAGATATGCAATGGCGGTTTTCCGTGTTGCAAAAACTCCCTCAAGGAATGCGAGGGCGATTTTGCAGGTTGCAAAAATTCCCAAGAAACAGAATAGCATATTTTTGACCGGGGAAATGAATCCCTCGAAACAAGCAACCCTATTTTTCTCTCTCCAAAAAACAACATTGAAAAAGTCAAGGTCATTTTGAATTGTTTGTAAATTTCCCCCTGAACAGTTTATAAAATTTTTGCTTGTTGAAAAAAATCCCTCGAAACTAAAAAGCCCATTTTTTCCTCTTTCCAAAATTCCCTCGAAGCAAGCAGGGTTATTTTTAACAGTTTCCAAAATCCCCTCAAGCAAAGGAAGGATACCCTCAAGCAATGCAAGGGTTCCCCTGATTGTTTCCAAAATTCCCTCCACGTAAGTGAGGGCATTTTGGACTGATTCCACGATTCCCTCAAGAGAGGTGAGGGCATTCTGGATTGTTCCAAAAATCCCCTCAGGCAGTGCAAGGGTTCCCTTAATTGATTCCAAAATGCCCTTGAGACAAGCAAGGGCATTTTAGATTGGTGCAAAAATTCCCTCAAGCGACGGAAGGGAAATCTATATTAAAGTAAAAATTGTCTTTTTACTTCAAAAACCTATTTTTGAATAATATTTATTAGTTCGGGAACAAAGTTTAACGCAATTGATGGACAGAAAAACATCTTTATCATTGGCGGAAATTGTATGACAAAAAGGAATACAATTTTGTGAAAATTAAATGGACAACATCACCTATGATTACTTAAACTAAAAGTAGGGGTTTTTCTTCCTCTTTGAAGTTTGTAAAAAATATTCTTACTTTTTGCCCACAAATACGATGGCTAATACCTATTCACAAATTTATATTCATATTGTTTTTACGGTGAAGGGAAGACAAAACCTTATCCCGAAACACCATCGTGAAGAACTACATAAATACATTACAGGAATTGTTCAACGCCGCGAACAAAAACTTCTTTCGATTTTCTGTATGCCTGACCACACACATCTTTTAATCGGATTAACTCCATCTATTTCTCTTTCCGATTTGGTGCGGGATATAAAAGCGGGCTCATCCAAATTTATAAATGATAGTAACTGGATGAAAGGAAAATTCAATTGGCAGGAAGGATTTGGAGCGTTTTCATATTCACGAAGTCAGATTGATACTGTTATTAAATACATTCTCAATCAGGAAGAACATCATCATAAGAAAACGTTCAAAGAAGAATACATTAACTTGCTGGAAAAGTTTGAAATTGAGTACGATGAGAAATACTTGTTTGAATGGATTGAATGATGTGGAATATACAGGACGCTCCTACGGAGCTGAATGTGGTTTCTTGTTGAGCGTTACAAACAGTATGCTCCTACGGAGCAAAAATTTTTCTGCACTTTTATAGCGAATTGTTGTTAACAAAAGAAAACGCGGAACGTTATGTGTGTAGTTTTGTAGTCCCGTAGGGACGAACTGTTTGTAATTAAAACGCTCCAGTAGTTTTAGTTCCGTAGGAACGACCTGTTGATTCGAAATTGTAACTAACAGACCACTCTTACGGAGTTAAATGTATGTCCTTGTTGATTGTTACAAACAGTATGCTCCTAACGGAGCAAAGTTTGATTTTAGTTTTTACTTGAAATATAATTTCTTGAGAGTGTAAATGAGTAGCCCCGTAGGGACGAACTGTTTGTAAATAATAAACACTCCCTAATTATAGTTCCGTAGGAACGACCTGTTGATTCGAAAAGTAATCAATAGACCACTCCTATGGAGTTAGATGTTGCTTCGTTCTGCTTTTTACAAACAGTATGCTCCTACGGAGCAAAGTTTGCATTTGTTGTTTTATTGGAATCTAATTTCTTGAGAGTATAAATAATTAGTCCCGTAGGGACGAACTGTTTGTAAATAAAACGCTCCAATAGTTTTAGTTCCGTAGGAACGACCTGTTGATTCGAAATTGTAACTAACAGACCACTCCTACGGAGTTGAATGTATATCCTTGTTGATTGTTACAAACAGTATGCTCCTACGGAGCAAAGTTTGCATCTGTTTTTTTATTGAATATAAATTCTTAAGAGTGTAAATGATTAGTCCCGTAGGGACGAACTGTTTGTAAATATAACGCTCCAATAGTTTTAGTTCCGTAGGAACGACCTGATTGTAAAACGTAAATTCTAAAAACAAATCAGTCCCGTAGGGACGTTCTGTTTGTAATTAAAAACAACCCAATAATTTTAGTTCCGTAGGAACGACCTACAAACTTGAAAGTGACTTCAAGAAACTAAAAGACAAAAACATGAACAACGAACCGACAATCTACGACACAGGAAACCCTTGGGAGAAAAAAGTTTACCAACACATGGCGGACTTTCTTCAAAGCAAAGGCGTGAAAAAATTTGGTGCAACGAGCAAAGGCAATCAATACAAACATTGGCTGACAGAAGAAGAAGCACATTTTAATTTTATAACTCCCGACATTCACACAGGGACATTAGCAAGGTTTGAGAATCATAAAGCAGGCGACCTCAAACGGATATTGACAAACACAGCAGCATCACAACCTTTTTGCTTCAACCTTATTATTTTTCTTCAACAACATTCCGAATTAGCAGACAAGTTGTTTTCAAACTTACTTGACAAGCAAGTGAAAGTTATTCATCTTGAACCAGAGTTCACTCCTAACGAATGCAATTCTGTAATTCGTTTTGAAAGGACAACTGATGAAAGTATTGGCGACCAAGGCAACAAGCGTGGAACTGATTCTGACATTGCAGTTTTCTACACTTACGACAACGATAAGAAAGGTGTATTACTTATTGAGTTCAAATTTATTGAAGCTGAATTTTCTGTTTGTTCATCATACGCAGACAAGAAGCAGATAAAGGCAACATGCGATTCCGCAAATTATTTTCTTGACATGATTACCAATAAGAAAACCGATGAAGCAAAAAATTTTCTTTGTGGTTACAACCGATATTTTAATTGGCAACTGACAGCGAAATCAAAAGTGATTGACGGAGAAAAAGTAAAATCAATGTTGACTTGTCCGTTCCGCTTCGGACTAAATCAACTATGGAGAAATATGATGCTTGCGGAGCAAGTTGCATTATCAAGACATTGTGATGAATTTGGTTTTTGGGTTTTCTCTCCAAGTGAAAACGACAATTACTTATGGAAGAAAGGAGAAACTGAAAGACAGTTTCGTGAAATCCTAACTCAACAAGGCAACAATCATTTTAAGAAAGTTCATCTTGAAAATATCTTTGACAAACTTCACGACATTGTTTCTGACGAGCAAGAAAATACTTGGCTAACAGACATGGAAACTAAATATAGAATCTCATGAGAAAGATTTCTGCAAACATCGTTAGTGCTATCGTTAAAATGAAAATTTTTCCCCCCTCTCAAAACTTCACACTCATCCCCAGTGTCGGTAAAATCGGGAACATTGAAGTAGGATTTTTTTCAAACTTCAAGTTCTCCGTTACAAAGAACTGATAGTTCAAAATATTTTTTCTGTTGTACACGTTAATCACATCGAGATAAAACGTCCAATCGAGTCCCCAGATTTTTGTGTATGCCGTTGCGCGAATATCGAGGCGGTGATACGGCGGCAATCTTCCCGAATTAACTTGATTTCCTTGCGCACGAATAACATCAAACACCACTTTGTTATTCCGGTCAGTTTGAATTATGCCGATAGTCGTATCAATATGTGCTCCGTTTATTATCGTATCAATTTTCACGGAAATAATTCTCGGCTGAATTCCTTCGGGAGGAGAATAGGGAAAGTTTGTTCCGTATCGCCATTTGAAAGCAAGTTCTAACCAATCATTCACTTTGTAATTTCCTGCAATGTTGATTGTGTGCCGCTGGTCGTAGGAAAGCGGTCGCCATACGCCGTACACATTTCTTTCTGCCCACGCGAGCGCGTAACTGAACATTCCCCACAATTTTGTTTCCGAAGAAACTTGTTTTTTCTCAACATAG
>JAGXRH010000048.1 GCA_018335975.1 Ignavibacteriales bacterium | reverse complement strand
TCACCCTACACTTTGGTAAACGTTACAGGTAATCGAACAGTAACAGCCAAGTTTTCAAATCAATTTTCGATTACGATAACCGACCCGCCGAACGGAGATATTTCGCCTTCCGGAAATCAAACAGTTACCTATGGCGATAGTATGCAATTTTTCGTAACGCCGGACGTAGGATATGAAATTGACAGTATTTTTGTGAATGGCGTGTATTACGGAAATACTTCACCGTTTACTGTTTATAACATTACCTCGAACCTCACGATAACTGTAAAGTTCAGACTGAAAACCTATTCAATAGCAGTAACGCAACCGGCGAATGGAAGTATCTCACCAACAGGTCCCGTGTCAGTTTCACACGGTTCAAACGTACAATTTACGTTTACTCCGAATGCAACCTATCATATTGATAGTATATTTGTTGATGGAGTGTATGTCGGAAATACTTCACCGTACACAATAACTAACGTCACCAGCAATCGTTCTGTAAGTGCCAAATATTCGAATCAATTTTCGATTACGATAACCGACCCGCCGAACGGAGATATTTCCCCTTCCGGGAATCAGACAGTTACCTATGGCGATAGCATGCAATTCTTTGTAACGCCGGACGTAGGATATGAGATTGATAGTATATTTGTCAATGGAGTGTATTACGGAAATACTTCACCATTCACCGTTTATAACATTACCTCGAACCTCACGATAACTGTAAAGTTCAGACTGAAAACATATTCGATAACAGTAACCCAACCGGCGAATGGGAGTATTTCACCTTCTTCGACGGTTGTCAATCACGGTGATAGTTTGCAACTCACTTTTACTCCCAATGCCACATATCATATTGATAGTATTTTCGTAGATGGAAACTATGTAGGAAACAGTTCAACCTATACGTTGCAGAATATTACAGGCGCCCACACGGTCACCGCAAAATATTCAAATCAATTCTCGGTAACAGTTAATGAGCCAACGAATGGAGATATTTCGCCATCGGGGAATGTGGATGTAACGTATGGAGACAGTTTACAGTTTTTTGTAACTCCCGACGAAGGATATGAAATTGACAGTATCTTTGTGAATGGTGCGTATTACGGAAACACCTCACCGTTTACTGTTTATAATGTTACTTCAGATTTGACGATTAACGTTACATTTAGATTGAAATCATATACTATTTCAGTAACGCAACCGGCGAATGGGAGTATATCACCGGCGGGAGCAGTTTCTGTTACTCACGGCTCAAACAAACAATTCCAGTTCTTTCCTGACGCTACATACCATATTGATAGCATTCTTGTTGATGGTTCGTATGTTGGTAATACGACTCCATATGTTGTGCAGAATGTAACAAGTAACCATACAGTAACTGCAGTTTATTCGAATCAATTTTCCGTTACAGTGAATGAGCCAACAAACGGAGATATTTCTCCTTCAGGCAATCTGGACGTTACTTACGGCGATAGCCTGCAATTTTTTGTAACTCCTGATGAAGGATATGAAATTGATAGTATTTTTGTCAATGACGTATATAATGGAAATACTTCACCGTTTACGGTTTACAATATAACATCGAATTTAAATGTTCGTGTAAAGTTTAAGTTAAAAACTTATTCAATTTCCGTTACTCAACCGCAAAATGGCGGAATCTCTCCCACGGGTCCGGTATCGGTAACCCATGGTGGCAGCGTATTATTTACCTTTACGCCGAATACAGGGTATGCTCTTGATAGTATATTTGTTAATGGGGCATATGTCGGTAATTCGTCCACCTACAATCTCCAGAATATTAACGGCAATAAAACGGTAACGGCAAAGTACAAAAAACTGACTTATCAAGTTAGTATTGCCACGCCCCAGAATGGAAATATCTCGCCGTCAGGCAATCTTACGGTAGAGTATGGAGATAGTATTCAGTTTTCTATTACACCAAATACCGGTTACGAAATAGACAGTATTTTCGTTAATGGAGTTTATGTTGGAAATTCCAGTACGTATGTTCTTCGGAATATTACTGGCACGAGTTCGGTAGCCGTTAAGTTTAGAATAAAAACGTACGCTGTTACAGTAACAACTCCAACAAATGGTACAATCAGTCCTTCGGGGACACTCTCGGTAACTCATGGAGATAGTAGAGTATTTACGATTACTCCGAATACTGGCTATCATATTGATAGTATTTTTGTGGATGGTGTCTATGTCGGTAATACTTCGCCTTACACTTTATCGAATATTACTGGAAACAGAACGCTCTTCGTTAAATTTAAACTTAATACTTATACAATCACGGTATTGTCAACCACAAACGGCGGCATCACCCCAACCGGTCCCATCACCGCGAATTATGGCAGTAATCAGCAATTTACCATTTCCCCAAATACCGGATATCACATTGATAGCGTATTCGTTGATGGAAGTTATGTGGGCAATACTTCTCCATATACGATTACTAACGTAATAAGTAACCGAACCATTTCAGCAAAATTTGCCATCAATCAGTACACAATAACTGTTGCGACACCGACGAACGGAACGATTTCACCAACTGGTCCTGTTACGACAAATTATGGAACGAGTCAAACATTTACGATTACGCCCAATACTGGATATCACATAGTAAACGTTACAATCAATGGTGAAGTTAATTTGGGAGCCGTTACTCAACACACATTCACCAACATTGCATCTAACTATTCACTGGCAGCAACATTTGAAATAAATGGTTATGTGATTGTAGCATCTGCAGGAACAAATGGTTCAATCGCCCCGTCGGGAAATGTTAATGTGAATTATGGTTCAGACCAAAACTTCACTATTACATCAAACGAAGGTTATCACATTGATAGCGTTTTTGTAGATGGCGAATATATTGGTGATGATGCCGAATATGAATTTTCCGCATTAGATACGAATCATACGATTTCTGTTTTGTTTGCAATAAATCAATATACATTGACGATAAATGTGGATAGCACTGGTTCTGTTCAAATCAGTCCCGAACAGGAACTCTACGACCATGGAACTACTGTTACTTTAACCGGTG
>JAGXRH010000047.1 GCA_018335975.1 Ignavibacteriales bacterium | reverse complement strand
GGTGATACCGTTGGTGAGAGGGATACCTTATTCTGTAGTAGCAATTTATGAATTGCCCTTACAAATAAGAAGTTACAAGATTGATTCACAGCAGATTAATGGATGAAGGAGAACACGAAGTTCAGTTCGATGCAAGTAAACTTTCAAGTGGTGTGTATTTCTATCGCATTACTGCTTCGAGCAACCAAAGAAATTTTGTTGAAGTGAAGAAGATGATGCTTCTCAAATAATTTTTTATTATGAGTAGCCCCGCATAAGCAAGGATGTTGATGAAGTAAAACAACTCGCTATAAATTATTATGAAAATGGACTTTGGATAAAAGCAGAGTCTATTTCTATTTTTAAAAATGTCATTCACTCATCCAGAACGGCATTTCACACTATAAAAAGTGCAATCCACTCATTCTGTTCAGTTGAAACCACTGAAAAAAGGGGAGAAAATTTTTTTCAGCAGATTTTTGAGTTCATTCAAAAAAATGGATGAGTTATGGATGACTATTAAATTCTATTTTACGTAGAGGGTTTCGCTTTTTGTGCATCATTTCGTTCCGTTGTCCCCGTTAGCAGACACTACTTGCTTGCAGTTGTACTAACTTTACGCTCCGTTTCAAATTTACTCCCACCACGGCGAACAACACCTGCAGCCAATTGCGCTCCTTCGTGTAATAGCGCAGGCGGGTAAGATGCGCCCAGCGTTTGATGTCGTTGATTTTTCTCTCAATCGCACTGCAAATCGTTCCGCGTTCACGATTGCGCAGTCGTTGTGCTTTGGTTAATGGATGGTTGCGTTGTGCGCGTTTCAAAATACCATTGCGTATTCCTCGCTTCTGTAAATAATCCCGATGCGCCTCACTATCGTACGCTTTGTCCGCAAACACCGCTTCCGTCTCCGCGGGAATCATCTCTTCAAACACGTTATGGTCATTCACCCGCACCGACGTTAATGCCACGGCTGTTATCAACTCCGATTCACTATCCATTGCGAGATGCACCTTCATTCCTTCGCGCACTTGCCCATGCTTATACATCACCGTTTCGACATCCGGGTCAACGAGCCTTCCATCCGCACGACGGCTTCCCGCTCGTGTTGCTGCTGCGACTAAGGTGGAATCAATAATTTCACAAACAATTTCCGTTTTTCTAATTGCTCATTCAACAAATCGAAAAGATATTCGTGCCTCTGTGCCGCGCGTAATCGGTTGCGAAATTTCACCAACGTCGTATCGTCCACGTGATATTGACGAATCTCCTGACCGACAAACCGCTCGAAACTGCGCACATCGTGAACAGCATCCACCACATCTGCATCCGATAAATTATACCACTGTTCTAATAACAGCAGTTTGAACAACATCAGCGGCGGGATCGCCGGACGTCCATGCTGACGGTTATATAATTGTTCTAATGCGGTGCTCATTGGCTGAAAATCTATCACCGCATTGATGGTATCGAGCATCGTTGTTTTCTGTCGCATCTGATTATCTTCTTGCATACTGAAGGTGAGTTGGGGATTCTGTTTGAGCATAAATAATCCTAATAGAAAGATGGAAACTACTTGTCCCAAGGATTATCGGCTGTTTGCTAAAAAACTTGAGGACTTTTTCAGTGGTTTCTATTAACTACATAAAGCGAAGCGGCCAGTGAGCATCCAATTATTTAGTTGATTGCTTCAATACTCATAAAACCCTTTCTCCGTTTTTCTTCCAAGTTGGTTTGATTCTACCATTTTCTTTTGAATAATATGCGGACGATATCGCGGCTCGTGGAAATATTGTTCGTACACCGATTGTGTTACAGCGAGGTTTACATCAATGCCGATTAAATCCATCAATTCAAATGGTCCCATTTTGAATCCGCCTTCAAGTTTTACAATGCGGTCAATTTCTTCAACGGTTGCAACGCCTTCGCCAAGTAAACGCAATGCTTCGCCGTAAAATGGTCGCGCAACTCTGTTCACAATAAATCCCGGCGTATCTTTACACACAACTGGAGTTTTGCCAAGTGATTTTGCAAATTCAATTGATGTATTTACAATTTCTTCTGAAGTATGAAATCCTTTTACAACTTCAACGAGTTTCATTATCTGCGCGGGATTGAAAAAATGCAAGCCGATAACTCGCTGTGGATTTTTTGTATGCGATGCAATTGACGTTATCGAAATCGAAGAAGTATTTGAAGCGAGAATTGTTTTTTTATCGGTGAGCAAATCAAGTTCCTTGAACAATTCGCCTTTCGCTTGTATATTTTCAACCACCGCTTCAATGATGATGGAACATTCCGCTAAATCTTTCAGTGAGTTTTTTGGATGAATGCGGGAAAGAATTTCTTCGCCAAGTTTCGAAGTCAGTTTTCCTTTTTCAATACTTGTGTGAATTTCTTTTTTGAGTTTTTCGTAATTCGTTTTGAGAAATTTTTTATCAATGTCGAAAGCGTGCACGGTGCATCCTGCTTTTGCCGCTGCTTGTGCAATGCCGCTTCCCATTGTCCCGAATCCGATAATGCCGATGGTCATAATATGGTTTGAGGTTAGAGGTTTGTGGTTTGAGATAAAAATTTGCGGGAGAAATTAGGTAAAGTTGGAAAGAGAAAAAAGTGTCTTGCATTGTCGTTGCGAGCGAAGCGAAGCAATCTCCAGAAGATTGCTTCGTCATTTCATTCCTCGCAATGACGTTTCGTGCCATTTTGCCAAAAGAACTTCTTTCAATAGTTTTAGTCCGAAATTTTAAAACGAAAATGAACACAACAATTCAAGAAACTCCTGAACATCTCGCGGCATTTGAAAATAAAATTTCATGCGGCGAAAAAATTGAACCGAAAGATTGGATGCCCGAACGGTATCGCAAGCAATTGATACGAATGATTTCCCAGCACGCGCATAGTGAAATTGTCGGAATGTTACCGGAAGGAAATTGGATTACACGCGCGCCATCGCTTCGCAGAAAAAAAGTTCTTCTCGCAAAAGTGCAGGACGAAGCGGGACACGGATTGTATTTGTATTGCGCTGCGGAAACGTTGGGCGTTGATAGAAGAGAACTCGTTGAAGCGTTACTCGCGGGCAAAGCAAAGTATTCGAGCATTTTCAATTATCCTACGCTCAGTTGGGCGGATATTGGCGTGATTGGTTGGTTTGTTGATGGCGCGGCGATTGTCAATCAAACAATGTTGGCGCGAAGTTCGTATGGTCCGTATTCCCGCGCGATGCTACGGATTTGTTCTGAAGAAAATTTTCACAAGAAACAAGGATATGAAATTGTTGCAACGCTCGCGAACGGAACTGCTGAACAACGCGCGATGGTGCAAGACGCGGTGAATCGCTGGTGGTGGCAATCGCTGATGATGTTTGGTCCATCGGATGCAAACTCTCCGAACAGCGAAGAACTCTTACGTTGGAAAGTAAAGCAAGAGACAAACGATGAACTCCGTCAGCGATTTGTGAACATCACCGTTCCGCAAGCAAAAGCAGTGAACCTTACGTTGCCCGATTCTGATTTGAAATTTAATTCCGAAACCGGCGATTATGATTTTGGAAAAATAAATTGGGAAGAATTTTACAACGTAATCAATGGAAACGGTCCGTGTAATGCAGAGCGAATGAAAGCGCGACGACTTGCAGATGAAAATGGAAAATGGGTACGTGAGGCGGCGGAAGAATATGCGAGGAAAAATTTTTCTAAAACTAAAAACATTTAAGGAACAATACTATGAAAAACATATTTATTTCGATATCAATTTTTATAGTTGTAATTACAAATTGGCACTGCTCAACTCAAAAATTGAAAGAAACTGAAATTCATAATTCAGAGAGGCGAGTTATAGAAGATATGATCTTTGTAGAAGGAGGTACGTTTGAAATGGGGAGCAAGGACGGAGAGAGCGATGAAAAACCTGTGCATAATGTAGAGTTAGATGATTTTTACATAAGTAAATACGAAGTAACTCAAAACGAATGGCAAGAAGTAATGGGAAATAATCCGAGCCTATTTTTGGGAGATTACTTACCCGTAGAAAAAGTAAGCTGGAATGATATACAAGAATTTCTACAAATATTAAATGCAAAGATTGGTGGAAATTACCGATTGCCCACAGAAGCAGAATGGGAGTACGCAGCAAGAGGTGGAAACAAATACAGTGACTACAAATATAGCGGAAGCAATAATATAGATGAGGTAGCGTGGTATGATGGAAACTCTGGAAATAAAACACACAGAGTTGGAATAAAAAAAGCGAATGGACTTGGTATTTATGATATGACTGGAAATGTATGGGAGTGGTGCAGCGATTGGTATGGTGAAAATTATTACTCTGAGTCAAGTTCATCGAATCCCCAAGGACCATCAAACGGCACGTACCGAGTTCTACGTGGTGGTTCGTGTGTC
>JAGXRH010000046.1 GCA_018335975.1 Ignavibacteriales bacterium | reverse complement strand
ACCACTCGAGAAAGAAGCAGACCTGTTTGCTTCAACAGTTTCTAAAATATGTTGCTCACGCTCAGGATTACTTCGTTGCGTGAAGAGAAAAAGTGAATCTTCGCGAGAAATTTTTTGTCCGAGGATGGAACGCATCTGTATATTGTACTCGCGCAGTCGGTCGAGTTGGTGATGAACATCGGAAAGCTTCGTTTGCAATTCCTGCACCAATGTATGTTCGTTATTTTTCTTCTTCACCTCTGGTAGAAATGTTCCCAGTGGTGTCCATATAAAACCTCCGATAATGATTCCAAAAGCAAGAAGAAGAATCAAACCACCGAGGAAAATGCCTTTCCAAAGAGTGAAAGAAACCGTTCGCTGTGATTCTCCGCTTCTGGAGGGAATTATGACGAGGGTGTAGGTATGTTTTTCTTTTTTCGTTTTTGGAAATTCGATTGACACGGAGATTTTATAAATTTTGAGGGCAAAATATAGAAAATAATTCAGGAGAGAAAAAGGAACAGCAAGAAAATTTTGTTTCTCTACATTGCGTAAGAAAAATTTTGTACCTTTTCCCCGAAAAAATTACAATACCTGATGTCCGATAAATCTATATTCAGATTTTTACTCTTGGGAACATTCTTCTGGTGTCTAACCATTTTGCTTCCTCCGATTCTTGTTCTTTTCAATCTCTCGAATGAAGGTGCGGTAATAATGAGTTTCTATTCACGAATTTGTCACCAACTCGACTCGCACTCAATTCACCTTTTCGGAAATCCCTTGGCGGTTTGCGCACGTTGCAGTTCGATTTATTTTTCTTTTTTCCTCGGGGTTCTCGTGTGGAAAAAATTTTCCCATACACCAACACTTCTCCCAAAGGAGTCCTTCGGAAAATACTCCATTTTCTTTTTCCCAAAGGTTTTTATTTTTCTTTTACCGATGCTCTTTGATGTGTTTATAAATTCAATCGAACAAAATTTTCCCTATTCCAACGTGAGACGGATTGTAACGGGAATTATTTTTGGATTTCCTTTTGGTATCTCCATTACTCCGTTGTTTATCCAAAGTATCAAAGAAATTTTTTCAGCGAATAAAAACAATTTCAAAATTCTACAATCGTAATTTTTCATTCTTAAATTTTATGAAGCCAAGTAAAATGCTCTCCGTATTGTATGCGGGAGTTCTAATGGGTGTAATTTCCTCCGTTCCGTTTCTCAATTTACTTAACTGTTGTTGTTGCGCGGGGATTCTTGGCGGAGGCGTGCTTGCAGTATTTTTTTATAAGAATCATTTTCTTCCTGAAATGCCGCCGATGACTTCGGGAGATTGTTTAAGTGTTGGAGCATCATCGGGGGTGGTTGGCGCATTTGTTTCGTTTTTCTTATCGGGGATTTTGATTTTTTCTTTTGGTGATATAGCAAAGGATTTCTTTCTCAGTTGGTTTCGGAATCAGGACTTTCCGATGCCTCCGGGAACTTTTGAAGAAATTGAACGGGAACTTTTACGAACGGAAGCGCTCTTCTCTTTTTGGAATTTATTGTTCTCCCTCATTATCTATCCGTTGTTTGGAATGTTCGGCGGTTTAATCGGCTGGGGAATTTTCAAACCGAAACAAATTGTGTACGTGCAGCAAGGAATTCAAACACCCCAACAACAAATTCCACAACAAACTTCACAAGAAAATCCGCCGAGCGAAATTGGAAAAACGGAATAGTTACTGGTCATTAGTCATTGGTCATTCGTCATTTATTTCTCGAATTACGAATTACGAATTACGAATTACAAATTACATTCTTCTTTTCGCAACACTGTTTCCTCATTCTTTTAGTTTTTCCGAAACGAAACAGAACATTCTCTCTCATTCTGCATTCATCAAAATTTTTCCAACCGAAAAAACAATCTCTGTCATTGATACGCTTATTGTCGTTTCATCCGAATCAGAAATATTTCTTCGACTTTTTCCGACGTATGAAATAGTAAATTCCTCATTGAATGGTAAACCGACAATTCCGTTGCGTGATGGAATGATGCTGCAAATTCGTGATGTTCTTTCCGACACGAACACGATTATTGTAGAATATAGCGGGGAAGTTCTTTCAACGGAAATGTCGCAACTCAATGACACAAGTGCAGTATTACGCGAAGAAGAAATTTTGCCACAAGGAGAACACAACTATCAGTTTGCAAACATCAAATTGCAAGTCCCGAACGGATGGGAAGCAATTGCTTCGGGACAACTTACTACAAAAGAAACTGAAAGTGATTCGACAATATTTTTTTGGAGAACGAATACGCCGATTCCATCGCTCGGTTGGTTTGTTGCTGGAAAATTTTCTGTAGCCAAAACGTTTTTCGATTCAATAGAAATCAGTACGTATTTCACTTCTGTTGATACGAGTATTGTTGAAAAAAACGCTCGCGCTGAAAAAATTCATTCACTCTGCAAAAATGTTTTGAAAACATATTCGGAAAAATTCGGGACGTACCGATTTTCAAAACTCGCTATTATTGAAGTTGAAGATTTTCTTGCGGGCAAAAATGTTGTTGCCGCGGCAATTCCTTCGGGAGTGTTGATGAAAAAATTTTCTTTTACAACGAACGATTCATTTAATTCTGCCATCGAAGTCCTGCCCCACGAAATAGCGCATCAATGGTTTCCGCAAACTATTTTTGTCGAAGACGAAGATTTGGCAATTCTTTCCGAAGGGTTGTGCGAATATGCCGCGCGTTTGTTCCACGAAACTACCGGCGATAGAAGTATTCGCGACGATTTGAGCAATCACCCGTTACTCCGTTCTCTCTTGATTCGCGCGCAAAATAATCAGGAAGTTCCTTTGCAGAAAAAAGCAGACTTGCGCACTATTCCGACACAATACTTAAAAGCATATTACTTTCATCACATGCTTCGCACAATTATCGGCGATGATGTTTTTATGAAATTGCTGAAAGAATACTGCGATAAATTTTGGTTGAAAAAAACTTCGCTCAATGATTTCAAAAAACTTGCAGAAGAACTTTCGGAAAAAAATCTTGATTGGTTTTTTGACCAGTGGGTGAAGAACACCGGAATACCGCGATTGAAATTGTACAACGTGAAGACTATTTTTGAAAACGGAAGATGGAAAACAAAAGGTAATGTTCGCATTGTCGGTTACGCGCAATTTACAACGCCGGTGAAAGTAGAAGTGCGAACACAAAACGATTCTCTCGTAAAAAATTTATGGCTCGGAAAAGA
>JAGXRH010000045.1 GCA_018335975.1 Ignavibacteriales bacterium | reverse complement strand
CAGGAAGTTGCAACGTTACTGAATAACGAAGCAATGGAAGAAGGAGCCCACGAAATCCAATTCGATGCGAACGCATTAACAAGCGGAGTATATTTCTATCGTATCACCGCTTCCACCAACGAAAGAAATTTTGTTGAAGTGAAGAAGATGGTGCTGATGAAGTAGTATTCTTTCAAAACGCTGTTTCTCAAAACCCACTCGCGTAACTGCCAATGGCTCGTAGAGCGGGTGGGTTTTTTGTTTTCTCACACTTCTCCGCACTTCGCGGGGAGGTTATCACCTTTGGGAACACCTTCCCGGAACAAACTTAACCAATTTCCAAACAGCGTGTTTGTTCACGTATAACTTTTTCCCTACTTTTTCGCCCGATAATTGATGAGACACTCTTACCTCCATAAAATATTTGCGATACTTCAGCTCGTGTTCTACTTCGGGACGGGTGTGTTCGGAGAGTTATTTCATTCGCATCACCAAGTCGGTTCGCACGAATACGATTGGTTTTCGGAAGATACAGGATGCGGGGTAACTCATCACCATACGACATATCAAATCAGCGAATGTCTTGCCTGTGTTCGCGCTTCAAACCCGCAATCAGTTTCTCCTTCGCTCATACTTCAATGTTTCACTGAAACAGAGTACGTTTCGCTGGAACGATCTCTCAATCTCCTTCCATCTTTTTCTTCGTTAACCGATTCCCGCGGTCCTCCGCAAGCGTAATCGCTCTATTCATAAAAACGATTCTCTGAATCGCTTTATATTTCATGAGAATGTAATGTTCTCTCATTATTACGAAGGAAAAGAATTATGCTCCTCTACAAATTTGTACTCAGGGTACTCTGCTGTTTAGCGTTACCATTTCCGCTTTTCGCCCAACAAGATTCTCTTGCGACATCAGATTCATTGTTGATAAAGCAGTTAGAACAGGAAATGCTGAAACAAACAGAAACGACACAAACATTATCATCGCAAACACAATCGCGTTCTGGAATCTCCACCAATCCCGATATGAGCGTGATTGGCGATTTTCGTACCGCATACACCGGCATAGGAAAACGAAAGATAGAAACCTATCTGAACGAAGTTGAATTTCAAATCGTTTCTGTTGTTGACCCGTATGCACGTGCGGAATTCCTTTTCTCATTCGGAAAGGATTTAACAACCGGCGACCACGAAATTGAGTTGGAAGTTGGAACGCTCACTTCACTTTCACTTCCGTATCAATTGCAAGTTACACTCGGAAAGTTTAAGCCCGTGTTTGGAAAAGTGAACACGCTACATCCGCATTATTTTGACTTTGTTGAATTTCCACAGACGATAAATAATTTCTTTGATGCGGAAGGAATGTTTATGGAAGGAATCTCTGCAAGTTGGCTCGTTTCTAATCCTTTTGATTTCTACCAAGAATTAGTACTTGAAATCGGGCGTGCCGGCTCTCAACCGAACGCATCATTCGTACAGGGCGGAAACGATAACCTTTTATATTCAAGTCATCTGAAAAACTTTTTTGACCTATCGGATAATTCAACATTTGAATTTGGAATATCAGGAATGACGGGACCGAACGCTTTCGGGTTCATTTCTGCAATTGGCGGAATTGATGTAACCTATAAATGGAAACCGATTCAATTTAATACCTATCATTCATTTATCTGGCAAACCGAAGCGATGATAAGTAATGTGCGGGACACGATAAATTCAAATATACAATCGTACGGTTTTTATTCGCTTATGGAATATCAAATTGAAAAGCGTTTGTTTCTTGGTTCAAAATTTGATTATGCGGAATTTCCCGGAATCAATAATCAGTATGATAAAGTTACTTCGTTGTTACTTCGACTTCAACCGACGGAATTTCAAATACTTGCATTAGAGTTAAGAAACATACAAAGAAATTACGCATCAGATTACAATCAAATTTTATTGCGCTTTATTTTTGGAATTGGAACACACGGAGCGCACACATATTAATCAATTAAAAATGTAAAATTTAAAATGAAAAATTTTATCAAACAATTATTTGTAGGACTTACAATTTTATTTTCAATTCAACAATGTTTTTCTCAACTTAAAGTTGTAACAACACTTCCCGATTTAAAAAATATTACGGAAGTTATCGGAGGTGCTCAAGTTGATGTTTTCGCAATTGCAACCGGTTACCAAAATCCGCATTTTGTTGACCCGAAACCGAGTTACATTATCAAACTTTCCAAAGCGGATGTGTTTGTTACAGTTGGATTGGATTTGGAAACGGGTTGGGTTCCTGCGTTAATAAACAGCGCTCGCAATGCAAAAATACAAAAAGGGGGAGAAGGGTATGTTGATGCTTCCACGAATGTTTCATTGCAGCAAGTTCCATCAAGTGTGAATCGTTCAGAAGGCGATATTCATATTTATGGAAATCCGCATTACTGGCTTGACCCTCTCAATGGCAAAATTATTGCACAAAATATTTGCAACACGTTATCAAAACTCGATGCAGAACATCGCACAGTGTTTGAAACGAATTTGAAAAACTTCAACGCAAAAATAGATGCGAAGATTCAAGAGTGGATGCAGAAAATGCAACCGTTCAAAGGAACAAAAATAATTGCATATCATAATGAATGGGTTTATTTTGAAACGCGTTTTGGTTTGCAGATTATGGATTTTCTTGAACCGAAACCGGGAATTCCTCCTTCACCGAATCAACTTGCAAAAGTAATTGGTGAAATGAAACGAGACAATTTGAAAATAATTATTTCGTCACCCTACTTTACGACTGAATCTGCTGAATTAGTTGCGCGAAATGTGAATGGAAAAGTTGTAACTTTTGCAACATCGGTTGGAGCGAATGATAATGTAAAATCGTATTTCGACTTATTCGATTATAATGTGAATTTAATTGTGAATGCGTTAAAGTAATATCTATGTCCACGTTTACCGATTTATTTACCCAAGAATTTATTTTCAACGCGCTGATAGTCAGTGTTGTAATGGGATTACTGCTATCGTATCTCGGTGTTCATGTTGTAGGAAGGGGAATTGTATTTGTTGATTTAGCGCTCGGACAAATCTCGATGCTCGGTGTTGCATTTTCTCAATACATTGATAAAGCGCCAAACATTATTCCTATTGTCTTTACAATGGTTGGAGCGTTTTTGCTTTCATTCATCAAGGTGAAAGATAAACGTCTGAAACAGGAAGCGATTATCGGTATCGTGTATGCAGTTTCCTCTGCGGTAACTGTTCTTTTAATCTCCAAAGCGCCACATGGAGAATCAGATATATCCGAAGTTTTGTTTGGGAGTGTGTTCACCGTTACCGATGTTCAAATCCTTACAATCACAATTGCGTTTGCCATCATCGGCATTGTGCATTTCATTTTCCGAAAGAAATTTTTTGAAGTGACCGAAAAATTTGAAAATCATCAAGTAGAGGATGTGAGTGTTTTTGATGTGTGGAATTTTCTTTTTTACCTTTCCATCGGTTCTGCGATTGTGCTTGCTGTGCGTGTTGCGGGGGTGATTCCTGTATTTTCCTATCTCATCATTCCTGCCGTTTCTTCCGTGATGATTTCACGAAAAACATCGCTGGTTGTTATTATTGCAATGCTGATAAGTTTTGCAGGAAGTCTGTTAGGATTATTTTTTTCCACTCATTTTGATTTTCCTGCCGGCTCATCGGTAGTAGCGATGCTGGGAGCGATATTTGTAGTCGCTTCGATTGTTCGGACTGTCAGAAGTTGAGTTAGAAGAATTATTTATTTCCCGCTTTGTAAATCCTGCACCACTTTCCGAACTCGGCTATTTTCCGGGTCACGTTCCAAAACCATTTCATAATATTTCAACGCATTGGTTTTATCACCTGAGTTCAGATATGCCTCCGCCAAACTATCGTACGTGTTTGCAACATCCGGAAATAATTCAACGTTCATTTTAAAAAGATTAAGTGCTATCTCTCTCTTCCCTGCATTTTGAAATTGGTATCCGAAGAAATTGAGGAATCGGTCGTCATAAGGTAAACCTGCCTGCTCAGCTAATTTTTCAATATTTGTTTTTACATAATCAAATCCGTTTTCTTGTATGATTTTATACAAACTCATTTTGAAAGGTAATTCCAAAGGAGGATACGATTTGCCTTTGATAATGGAATTCAATCGGAGAGCGATTTCATCGGCAATATTTCCCGTGTTTGTCATAACAACAAACGCATAACCGTTTCCTCCATTGTAGCAAATGGTTGAATTCCAAAATGGAGTTCCGCCTGCAAACATTCCATTTCCATATTTTTTCCTTGAAGGCAAAATGCTTTTCATCTTTGCTTCAGAAAATTTCAGCAGATCGTCAATGCAAGTATAAATTCCGCCCGCCGGGGTACTGTTTGAAATATCATCTCTGCTTTTCTTCTTTCCTTCGAAATCAATATCAGTACCAAAAGCGCGTTGCATTTGTTTTTCCTTATCCGTTTTTGTGTAATACATATTTTTAAGTTTCAACGGTGTTATAATTCTTTCTGTCAGATTTCTTTCGTAGGATTTACCCGTTATTTTTTCTATGACTGCACCGAGAACGACATAGCCGGAGTTAGAATACTCCTGACTTGTACCGGGTTCATAAAGCAACGGCTCATTCTTTATTATTTTAATCAAATCATTGAGAGAGAAATCTTGAAATT
>JAGXRH010000044.1 GCA_018335975.1 Ignavibacteriales bacterium | reverse complement strand
GGAGTGGAAAGTTTTTATCAATCCGAAAAATTCCCGTTCTATTTTTGTGAATAAGTTGGAAGGATTACCGGCGAATTGGAAAGTTGTGCTGCGTGGAATTCCAAATATCGGAGAAGTGGAATTGAATGAAGGAATTACTATTCTCATTCCCAAAAACATTTCCGTTCCATTTGTTGCAGAAATAATCGCGGGAAAGAGTGACCTTGTTACCAATGAAGTACCAAAAGAATTTTCGTTGCAACAAAATTATCCGAATCCGTTTAATCCAAGTACAACCATTTCGTTTAACATTGTAGAGACGCAGCATGCTGCGTCTCTACAAATATTTGATATTCTCGGAAGGGAAATAACAACATTATTCAATGGAGAATTGCAAAGGGGATATTACAATTTTATTTGGGAAGGAAGGAACGATAACGGGAAAATAGCGGGAAGTGGAATTTATTTTGCGCGGCTCACGACAAAAGATTTTACGAAAACAATAAAGATGGAATTATTGAAATGATATTCTCCGTGAACTTTGTGAGAATCTTTGCGCACTTTGTGTTTTAAATGAATTGAAATTTAAACACAAAGTTCACAAAGGCAAGCGCAAAGGAACACAAAGTTATGTCTGTTTGCTCAGCAATTTTCAATCCTACATTTTATTTCTCATTTTACGACACAAATTTTATAAAAATACTCTTATGAAAAAATTATTTCTCATCATCATATTTTTCTCCGTATCATTTTCATTTTCCGTTTCTCAAACCTCGCGCGGAATGAAAAAAATTGAAATGCAAAATGCAAAAGGAGAAACATTCACTGCGTACGATAACAGTTGGGCGTTGATTATTGGCGTGAATAATTATTCCAACGATAAAATTCCTCCCCTCAATTATGCCACGGAAGATGCGCGCGCTATTGCAAAACTTCTTGAAGAAATGGATTTCCCGAAAGAGAATATCAAAGTGTTGTTGAACGACGAAGCGACATTGAGCAACGTGAAGCAGGAAATTTCTGCGATGGGTGCGAAGACAGGAAAGAACGATAGATTGCTTGTCTATTGGGCGGGACACGGTGAAACGGAAGCGCTTCCCCGCGGAGGTGAAATGGGATACTTGCTTACCTACGACGGCGACCCATCCGCAATGTACAGTACCTGTTTAAGTATGGATGAAGTGAAACGGCTTTCCGAACGTGTTGCCGCAAAACATGTTCTCTTTCTCGTTGATGCGTGTTATGGCGGACTTTCTGCTGTGGCATCACGCGCATTACCAAAAGAAACGGAATTATATTTGGAACAAGTTACGAGCGCAGAAGCAATTCAAATTATTACTGCGGGAACGAAAGACCAGCAAGTGGTCGAAAGTTCCAATTGGGGACACAGCGCGTTTGCAAAAGCAATACTCGATGGATTTAAGACGAAACTTGTTGACCGCGATAATAACGGCGTGGTAACCTCCGATGAATTGTATTCCTATCTCGGTTCGAAAGTTTTTGAATTATCTTCAACAGAAAGCGGAGGGAAAGGACATCGTCCGGTGTTTGCAAACTTGAAATCAAGCGAAGGACAATTTGCATTTGTCGTCGCCGTGCAGGAATACGAACTCACGCTCAATGACCTTCCCGAACAAAACACCGTGTTTGTAAATGGAAAAAAAGTTTCTGAAAATAAAAAGAACGTGAACGAGAAACTGAAGAAGGGACAATATTCCCTTGAAATTGAATCGCCGAAGTATCAGCGGTATTCTACTTCCGTTGAACTTGCGGGAAACAGAACACTCACTCCTGAACTTATTGCCATTGCCCAACCGGAAATAAAAGAAGCGGAACCGGTGTTGCCCTCGTTTTTGGAAGTGGAAGTTGCGCCGAACGATGCGTTAGTTTTTGTTGATGGAAATTTACTCGGCTCGGTTACTGATAAATCAAAGTTTGCCATTGAACGCGGCGAACATTCGATTGAAATTGTGAAGGATGGATTTGCAACACAGGAATACACGATAAAAATATTCCCCGGCGAAACGAAAGGATTGAAAGTTACTCTGGAAGAAAAAAGCACATCGTGGTGGTATTACGGCGGCGGTGCGATACTTGGAGGAGTAACGTATTTTCTATTAGCAAATTCGCCGGAAAAAGGAAAGCCCGTTGATTTGATTGGAAATCCTCCGGGGTTGCCGATAAATCCGTAAAGAAATTCTTTGTGACTTGGTGTCTTGGTGTTTAAATTCTTTTTACCACAAAGGCACCTCTACGAGTCGTAGACAAGACACAAAGGGAAAAAACATTTTTTAATTAACATTTATAACTACCTATGTCAATACAAGAAATAAAAACAAACGTACACTCGCTTGTTGACCAAATAGAAAGCGAAAAACTTTTGCAGCAATTTTATGAGTTGTTGAAAACTGTTCCGCGCAAGAAAGAAGAATTTGATTTTTGGGATTTGTTTTCGGAAGAGCAAAAGCATGAATTAGAACTTGCGTGGGATGAAAGCGAGCACGAAGAAAATCTTGTAAGTAATGCCTTGGTAATGGAAGAAGCAAAACAATGGCGCACGAAATAGTGTGGCGAAAACGAGCGCGAAATAAGTTTTTTTGCCATCATCGAGTATCTTGTTGAAGAATGGTCCCCATCAGTTGCTGAAGATTTTATTGAAACCGTTGAACATAAATTGGAATTACTTGCAGAATTTCCATTGCTCGGAGTTGAATCGCAGAAGAAAAAAGGAATGAGAAAGTTGTTGTTATCTCCGCAGAATATGCTTGTATATCGTATTGAAAGAAATAGAATTATACTGCTCCAGATTTATGATACGAGACAAAACCCAATGAGGGTTGAGGTTTAACACGATGAGTGTTACATTTTTCCGACTCACAGAATGAATAACCTTAATAGAATAAATTACCATAATACCTTAACCTTATTACTTCCAGGGAAAAACAATAATGTAATAAGGTTGGAATACGAATACGATATAGTTTCTATTAAGGTTTGCTCCTAATGAAGAAGAATTCAACGTTAGTTTTGAGAGTTTTATACACTTGTGAATATGGTATTATTGACATAAAAAACAATACCAATAATTACAATAATACTTCCGAAGGAATCCCTTTGGGACAAGTGAATAATTTTTGCACCATTCCGTTGGTGGGTTGCGGACTTTCTCCGCGGATTTACGTTTACACGTTACTCATTTCCGCCGCCGAAAAGAGTTGACAAAGTGGCGAAAATGAGTAACAAAATGACGAAAAGCGTTAACAAAGTGACGAGCAGCATTAACAATACGACGAAAATGAGTAACAAAGTGACGAGCAGCATTAACAATACGACGGAAATGAGTAACAAAGCGACGGAAAGCATTAACAATACGACGGAAATGAGTAACAAAGCGACGGAAAGCGTTAACAATACGACGGAAACAGTTAAAAATACGGCGAAAATAAGTAACAAAGCTGCGAAAGGCGAAAACACGCTAAAATCGCAATATTTTGAATTTGGAAATGAACATACATGATGTGGGATAAGTTATGAACGAAAAAAAATACTACGTTTATATTCTCTCAAGTGTATCGAGAACGTTGTATGTGGGAATGACAAGTAATTTAGAGCGGAGAATGTATGAACACAAACATAAACTTATTAAAGGGTTTACAGAGAAGTATAATGTGAATCAGTTAATGTATTTTGAAGAGTTTCGGTTAGTGTTTGATGCGATTGAACGAGAGAAACAAATTAAGTCGTGGAGGAGAGAGAAGAAGTTGAATTTGATTGAAACGATGAATCCGCTGTGGAGGGATTTGAGTGATGGATGGTTTGAGGGATGAACAGTCGTTTGTGTCATTGCAACGAAACCCTCGTGTTTTGTCATTCCGACGAAGGAGGAATCTTGTTGGAAGTTAGCGAGATGTTTGAGTTGAAGAAAGGTTTTTTGGTTAGCATTGCTGAAGTTGGAGAGTGAGAGGTTTGGTTGAGTAGATTCCTCGTTGCGCTTCGGAATGACACGGTTTTTGGGAATGACACGGGCTTTTGGGTTTTGTTTTTTATAATGATTTTTTTTGCACTCTCTTTCGT
>JAGXRH010000043.1 GCA_018335975.1 Ignavibacteriales bacterium | reverse complement strand
CCTGCTTTATCACGTGCGTGTTGTGCAGTTTTTATCAATGTATCTTTCTGCGCCATTGCGAGGTCAATCAATGATTCTCGCTGTGTAATAAGATTTTCTAACTTATCTAAATCTTTATCATTCACGCTCACCAACATTTCATTGGTTACAAAAAGTAACCGTTCCAGAAATATTACTGCGTGTTTTCCATATTCTTTTGAAATGGTGTTCGTCATAACTACGCGCGTTTATCAAATACAATGCCGCGCCGTTCTAAAATATTTTCGCTTGCTTTACTTACTTCCGAAAACTCAATGTCTCGCGATTTTTTTGTTTTGCCATCTTCAACGGAGGCAACGGTTTCTCCGGTTTCTTTGTTAACGGAAAATGTCAGTTTTAATTTATCAACTATTTCAACAATTTCATTTTCGTCGAGTACTCCCTCGTCAATCTTTTTCTTCTTCTTTTTTATAACAGGGGACGAATGTTTTTGTTCCTGTTGTCTGTTTTTTGATTGGTCATTAATAGTTGGTACAGCGTACGAGTGGTCTATTGTCTCCACAACGTTTGGCATAAATTACCAATACTTTCTCAAAATTACTTTAGTAAATTTTGGTTAAAGGATGATAAGAACTGTGATTGTTGTGTGAGTTTCTGTAATGCCTGTTGCGATTTAATAAAACTATCCCGATACCGCTGAACTTGCCTATCTACTTTTGTTTCGAAAGATTGTATTCTTCTGTCAAGATCTTTGATATTTGACTTTGAAATATTTATTTGTGATTGTAACGGTCCAGCGAGTCCGTTAATACTTTCGATGAACGATCTCAATTGATAGGCTAATCCATCCTGTGCTTCAAAAATGAATCCCGATTCTTCCGTACTGACAAAAATATCTGAAACATACTTTACGTTTTGCGAGAGGTAATCGTCAAAAACATCTTTGTTTTTCAGAGAAAGTAAACCGTACTCGGAAATTTCTGCTCCAATTTCAGGTAATCGTTCCGGTCCATCTGTTGTACTTATAGAATCAATGGTGGAAGAAATGATAGAAATTAATTTGTTCTTTATCACCTCAACTCCCGGGTCGCGTTCTAACTTTCCACCGTTTTTTGTTAAATCACTAAAGGAAGAAATCGTATCATTATAGGATTTGAAAAAGTCTTCTACTTTCTTTCTTACTGCAGCTTTATCAACTGCAAAATCAACCGTTACCGGTGTATCGGTTACCAACTGTGCTTTTTTCAGCGTTAAAGTTACTCCGCTAATTAAATCGGAAACTGTGTTTGAACTTCGAGTAATATCAATTCCATTAAAAAGAAAAGAAGCATCAAGGTTTGCCGAAGTTGTTACACTAAATCCAGCTGTGGTATTCGTATAAGCAGTTCTTGCAGTATTTACAGGGTCAGTGAGTCCGAGTTCTGCAAATAATCCGCCGCTTGTATCTGCGTACGTGAAAACACTTGCGCTTCCGGTATTTGTTCCGGTAATCATTAATCGAACTTTATCCGTTGTTGGAGTAATTTTTTGGGCTTTCAATGCAAGACCAGCACTGTTAAGTCCTGAAACGACTGCATCAATTACCTCTTCGTTTGTTTCCGCGCCGGTTAAGGTAACGGAAACCGAAGCGCCTTCACCTCCAACTGAAAATGTAAATGTTTTCGTTCCTCCACCCAGCAGTCCACTGATAGTGACATCGCTTGCATCGAAAGAATTTGAAAGAATCGTGTCGTATGTTGCAAGACGATTGACCAGTACCGAATATGTTCCGGCAGTAGCGCTTGAGGTGGCAGTTGCGGAAACAATATCTGTCGCGGAAGACGTTACTGACTTGTCTTCAAAATTATCACTGCCAGAAGGCGTAAGCAGGTTTGAACTTACTAACTTTGCAGCAGCGTCCTTCAGAGAGGTAAGTTTTGTTTTTACTTCTCCATACAATTTTATTTTGTCATTTGCTACAGTTTTTTGTGTTTCAATTTTTTTTATCGGGGCGCGTTTTTGCGCTCGGTATTGCTCAACCAATTGGTTGATTTGTTCGGCGTATGAAGAACCTTGTGTACTTTGAACTGTTGCCATAAAATTTAGATAATTTAAAAAGTGAAAAAATACTTACTCGCTAACCCACTGGGCATCAACTCTGTTTACATGTTCGGTTTTCCGATTTCGAAAAGAAACTTCCCATGCGTCGCGTAATTCCTGTAATGCTTTAACTGCATCGTCGTACTTTCCACGGAAAATACAACTTTGACAATACTTGTAAATTTGATAAAAACCCTGCGCTACCTCTTTGACATTCGCTGGAGTTTTGGGGTGAAAATTTAACGCTAATGTTAGTTCGGTGAGCGCTTTACGGGCGGCTTGAGCATCCTGTTTTTTCAAACTGTCAATCGCAACATCGTATGTGCGTATTAAAACTTCTATCGGATGCAAACTCGTCTCAACATTTTGACGATACTGCCCGAGCACTTTTTTTGAGGGATATGCAATCCCTCGTTTTTTTTCTTCAAAATCCATTGACTATAAATCTAATTATAATAAATCAATGGATGGTTTCCTTCTGCAGGAAACCATCCATTATTGTAAGGAATATAATCCTTGACTTTTCGTTTAGAACAAGCCAAGAACTTGGGATGCTGCCGTATTGGCTGCTGCAAGTTCTGCAGTGGCAATCTGTTGTAAGATTGTCAACCGTGTGTTCGAGACGGATGCTGATGCGATATCCACATCTTCATTGAACGCACGACGTGCTTCTGCAGCATCACCTGACGCTGTGTTCAACGCCTGTGCTTGCTGGATCTGACGCTGCCAACTTTCCATATTCGCAACATAGAATGTCAAATCTGTAACAACCGCTAAGATGTTACCAAGATCTTCACCGATGATGTCGAATGTGTCTGTTGGGGAACCGAGACCTGATGCAGAGAGATCGGAATCACGGGCAAGTCCCATTTGATCCCAATAATCACCCAATGCTGCAAGTGCTGGATTTGCGCTACCGACGAATACCACTTGTGCGGCACCGCCTGCAACTGATGCGCCTTCATTGACGATCAATGCGCTGAAATCCAAACTGGCATCACCCAAAATGTTTCCATTGTAGGTGTACTGTGCAAGGTTGTCATCACTCCACTTGGTTGCGATACCAATCGCTGCAAGTGCGAGTGCGTTGACTTCGTCTGCACTCATGACAGTGTTACCCGCTTGCGCTTGGAACGTGAGTTCATACACACGTTGAGCATCTGCGCGCATTTCACTTAACATATCAATGTGTGCCTGCAACATAGCAATGAAATCATCCAATGTTTGATTGAGGGCAGTATTGATACGGGTGGTTGATTCGGAACGGCGAGCAATAGCCCATGACGAAATATCATCATTTGGCTTGTTAATCGTCTTTCCGGTGGAAAGTTGAAATTGGCTTGTGTTTAATGCTGCATTAGCGCCAGCTAATGCGTTTAATACGTTATTTACCATGGCTTATTATCTCCAAAAATAAATGAATAAATATTTATGTTAATTGTTTTCCCGTCTAGACGGGGGTTAATTGAAAATGAGTTATTAGACCTACACGGTCTCGTATGTGATTATCGGCACAATATTTCCACTTTTTAGTCTTTTTTAAAAATAAATTTTGAAAATTAAAAAAAAAGCAAAAAATCATCGAATTTAGAATAATTTCAACATTTTTTTTCTAAAAATATTTTCAGAAATTCTACAATAAATTGCAAAAGCATTTGCAAAACCCAAAAAAAGAACGTCACTACGATTCTCCTGAAGCGAAGAAGCAGCCCTCTATTTTTATAGTGATTTTAGGGTAATTACTTCGCCGTTTCGCTTTTCAGGTAACTATTAAATGTTTCTACTATTTTTATTTTTTGTCAAAAAATAGGAAAAAATGGCAATGCACCCACTTCCGAAGGGGGTATACCCACTTAATAACTAAACGGATTCACTTCTGAACAGAACGCAGTGAGTTAAAAACTAAACGAATTCACTCCTGAACAGAACGCAGTGAGTTAAAAACTAAACGAATTCACTTCTGAACAGAACGCAGTGAGTTAAAAACTAAACGAATTCACTCCTGAACAGAACGCATTGAGTTCAAAACTAAACGGATTCAATTTTGAACAAGGTGCGTTTAGTTAAAAACAGAACGCAGTACTAAAAAATCTTTGCAAAGATTTCTATGCCTCAAACTGCGGGTTAAGTTCGGTCGAAAACTTTTGCATTTTTCTTGCCATCCAAGCATGTTTCAAGGAAAGAAACGACGTAAATCCAAATCCCATTCCAAATAAAATTTGAAAAGGAAGTGCGGCAAGTTCCACGAAATAGAGTGAAGCAAAAATTCCAAATACAAAGTAGAGAGCAAGCAATGCTTCGATAATTACTACAAATGAAAGTTTTGCCGGAGCATATTTTTTTGCAAGCCAAGCGAAATTATTTTTTGATTCGCTTTGAATTGCAAATTTTGGTGTTCGCACAAATTCCGATTTCTTTTTGAAAAGTCCTTCGATGACTGCTTTCGTGTTATTCACTGCAAAGCCCATACTTCCCGACATAAAAAGTGGAAAGAGTAAAATGCGTTTGCGCCAATCGGAATAAATTTCTTTTTGCGCATAGAAATAAAAAAGAAACGAGCCGACAAACGACAGAACAAACACGGACATAATCGCAAAGTACGTTTCAAATCCCCCTTGATGTTTGATGAAGACAATCGGCACGTTGAACAATCCCGCGAGAAAAATAAACGGGAAAACAATGTTGTTCGTCAAATGAAACGTGGAATGAACTTTTATGTGAAATGGAATTTCCGATTTCCAAACTTTCCACAACATTTTGCGAGCGACTTCCACTGCGCCTTTGGTCCAGCGAAATTGTTGCGCTTTGAGTGCGTTTATTTCCGAAGGAAGTTCCGCCGGCGAAGTTACGTACGGAAGGAATTTAAATTTCCATCCGCGAAGTTGC
>JAGXRH010000042.1 GCA_018335975.1 Ignavibacteriales bacterium | reverse complement strand
TTTCCTTTCTTCTGATGGGTATTCCACTCCTGTGGGTCGAGTGGGCAATCGGACGACACGGCGGAAAATACGGCTACCATTCTACTCCGGGAATGATGGATGTGTTAGGAAAATCAAAACTCTGGAAGTACGTCGGGGTGTTTGGTATTTTTACCAATCTCACGGTCGCTGCCTATTATTGTTATCTCGAATCGTGGACGCTCGCGTATGTGTGGCACTCCCTCGTGGGAACATTTAATGGAAAATCGGCGCAGGAAGTTGCAACGTTCTTTAATGATTATGTTGGTACTACTTCAAATTCATGGTTCAACTTTCCCCCCGAAGCGTTGTTTTTCTTTTTCATTACATTGGGACTTAACTTGTGGATTCTTTCACGCGGTTTAAGCAAAGGAATTGAGATTGCGGCTAAAATTGGTATGCCACTGCTTATTCTCTTTGGTATCTTTCTTGCCATTCGCGCATTAACACTTGATGCCGGAGAACAAGGCGCAGTTCACGATGCTGTACAAGGTCTTAATTTTCTCTGGGAGCCCCAATTCGATTCTCTTTCCAACCCGAAAGTGTGGCTTGCTGCTGCAGGACAAATATTTTTCACTCTCTCCGTAGGAATGGGTTCCATTCATTGTTACGCCGCGTATGTTCGGGAAAAAGAGGACATCGCCTTGAATGCCGCCTCTGCAGGATGGATGAATGAATTTGTAGAAGTACTTCTTGGCGGTTCAATCGTTATTCCTATTGCGGTTGCGTATTTGAGTCTTGATTGGGTACAAACACCGGGTAATGCCGGATTAATGATGGGCTTCCGCGTGATGCCGACGTTGTTTCAAAATTGGGGTCCGCTCCTTGCCGCAATTGCAGGACTTGCGTGGTTCGGATTATTATTCTTTGCCGGTATAACAAGTTCCCTTGCAATGGGACAACCCGTGATGGCATTTTTGCAAGATGAATATAAAATGGAACGCTCCCGCTCAGCATGGATGTTCGGGATTGTTACTTTTGTTCTCGGATTATGGACTGTCTTCTTCTTTGGCTATGGCGCATTCGGTGAGTTTGATGATTGGTCGGGAACGTTTGCGCTCGTTGTCTTTGCAATGTTGGAATCCATCGCCTTTGCATTTATCTTCGGCATTGATAAAGGATGGGAGGAAATTAATCGCGGCGCAGATATAAAAATTCCACTCTTCTTTAAGTACGTTATCAAATATGTTACGCCGCTCTTTTTAGTTGCTGTTTTTATCGGTTCACTCATCAGTCCGCTTGGAGGAAACTGGAACGATGCTTTCTCCAGTTTGTTCAACGGAAATGGCTGGCCCCTCGATGGAGGAAGCATTATTGGAAAAATTTTCCATATCGGTTTCACGGACACAAGTTGGTTTACGAACGGCGAACCAACCCAACTCTTTATTGTTGATATGACGCGCGTATTGTTATTAACAACCTTTATTGTTATCGCATTTCTCATCCGTAATGCATGGAAGATGAAAGAAGCCAAGTAACATTCAACAATTTTATTTCACCATCAATCAAAAAATAGTATGACTTCCTCAGCATTAATAATAATGATTTCTACTTGGGCAATCATTGCCTTCTTCACAATTCGATTCTTTTACAAAGTGTTAACGATACCGCATAAAGAGAGTTAACCTTCGTTCTCTGTTTTTGAAACATCGGAATACGACAGACAAGAATGTCGAACCTACCAATTCTTCCTTTTCTGTGTTTCCTCCGGAGAGAGAACAACGGATTCCTCAAAGCCCGATACTCACCTATCGGGCTTTGTTATTGTTAGAAATTGCACTTCTGAAAGCACTGAAGAAGTCTAAAAAGAATTTGTCTTTGCGAGTCTCGATTTATCGGGACGACCTACGGTCTCGTAGAGAAGCAATCCCCTTGATTTTTTCTAATGATTCAGGAGATTACTTTAAGTTTTTCCAGAATTCTCCTTCTCCCCTCTTGCAAACGAGAGTGGAGTTTTGTATGTTTTGCCCAAGAAAATGATTTCAATGATAAATAAAATACATTACCCCTCTAATGATGTCAATGGAACAAATTAAATTCATAGATCTATTTTGTGGAATCGGCGGCTTCCGAGTGGCAATGGATGAAGCATGCAGAGAAAACGACCTTATTTCAGACTGTGTTTTCTCCTCTGACATTGACCCATATTGCCAAGATAGTTACGAAGCAAACTTTGGACACAAACCAGTAGGCGACATCACAAAAGTTGATGAAAAAGATATTCCCAACCACGATATTTTGTTTGCAGGCTTTCCATGCCAACCGTTCAGCATTATTGGACAAATGCAAGGATTCAACGACATAAGAGGAACTCTGTTTTTTGACATTGCAAGAATTATCAAACACAAAAAACCAAAGGCATTTATTCTAGAAAATGTAAAACAACTTGTTGGGCATAACGGAGGAAATACGTTTAAGACTATTTTGAAAACACTTCAAAAAGATTTAGGATATAATGTTCAGTATGCCGTTCTAAACGCTCTTGATTATGGTTTGCCTCAAAAAAGGGAAAGAGTAATTATTGTTGGGCATCGTGAGCCAATAATGTTTTCCTTTCCATCCCCTATCAGACCGTTTAAACCGTTAAGTGATGTTTTGGAAAAACGAGTTGACAAAAAACATTATGCTTCTGATTACATTTTGGAAAAAAGAAAACTGAAACACAAATCTGCCTATAAACTTTCAATTTGGCATGAGAATAAAGCAGGGAACATTTGTTCTTATCCTTACTCATGTGCATTGCGTGCAGGCGCATCATACAATTACTTGCTTGTAAACGGTGAGAGAAGATTGACACCAAGAGAAATGTTTCGCTTACAAGGTTTCCCTGACACTTACGAAATTGTTGTAAATGACAGCCAAGCAAGAAAACAAGCGGGCAATGCAGTGCCTGTAAATATTGTAAAAGCAGTTATTTTAAAACTACTACCGTATGTTGCAACCTCTATGGATATGACTTCGGTTTTAAGAGAATACGAAGTAAAATATGGCGAAAGATAAAACACCTAAGCTGCGGACAGTAAACAAATCAGTATCGGCTTTTCCGCTAAACGAATTTCCGAAAGAGTTTCCGTTTCTACTCGGCAAAGAGTTAATTTATCTTCTTGCTTCAAAAGGTAAACCTGAACTTGAAGGTTCGGATTGGGAAAATATTTTTGCTAACTGCGTTGGTGCAGAATGGAAACCTTCCAATGTTGGTTTGGATGATGTTGTAATGGGAAATACAGCATGGGGAGCAAAGACAGTTAAAGCAACAAAACCATCTGCTCAGAAAAAAGTAAGATTGATTTCGGGACGCAACTCCCCTATTTATTCATTCGGTGAAAGCACCGATGCAAAAACAAAGCCCGACTTAATCGGCAAACTTGTTTTGGATATTTGGAACGAAAGAGTTTCAGCAATCAGAGAGAAATTCAAACACTTACGAACTATTGTTCTTGTAAAATCAAACGACTTATCAGAGGTTTCAGTTTTTGAATTTGATACCATTCGTTACGACCACGAACTTTACAACTGGGAATGGAACAAAAACAAAAATCTTGTTGGCACAGAAAAACGAACTGACGAACATCGTTTCACCTGGCAACCTCACGGTTCGCAGTTTACAATCATAGAAGATGTTCCTGCAAAGAGTTTAGTAATTCGTATCAAGCAACCAAAGAAACTTAATAAGGAGAAAATATTGACGGCACTTGGGTTTGACAAATCGTGGATAACAGTAATTAAAAAAAATGGCTGATGTTTTTACAAAAGAAAAACGCAGCCAAATTATGCGACAAGTAAAAAGTAGCCGCAATAAATCCACAGAACTTAAACTCATAAAATTTTTCCATGCCAATCACATAAAAGGTTGGCGTAGGAATTACAAATTGTTTGGCAAGCCGGATTTTGTTTTTCCAATTTCAAGAAATGTAATATTCGTTGACGGTTGTTTTTGGCATGGACATAATTGCCGTAACACAAAACCCAAAAACAATAAAGATTATTGGATCGCTAAAATCAAACAAAATAAAATCCGCGACAAAGAAGTTACTAAACAATTAACCCAAAACGGTTGGACGGTTTTTCGACTTTGGGAGTGCAGAATTAATGAGAAATTTTTGACCAAACGACTGAAATAAATTACAGAAAAAAATTCCAAGGTTGGAGGAAATCGTATTTCACATAATGCCATTACTGAAAAACGGCATTACTCCCGAAGAAAAAACGACAAACGGCGTTGATGGTGTGAGAAAAGTTTCATTCCTCCCCACCCCCTTTTCCCAATAATCCTCATTCACGCTGGGTAAATGCGTCTCAATATTTTCATCTTCCTCCCAATCTGTCAATTTTTCCGGGTGAAGCGGAAATTCTTTCCATCTATCAAATAGCGGCAAAATTGCCTGTTGTAAACCAAAAATATGAGAAAATTTTAAAATAATGGCTTGCGTAAAATTACGCAGAGGGCAAACACTTTTCATATAGTATTGCGGTAAATTACAAATAGGGTAAAAACTAATATTTATGGTATTGCCAAATGTGGAAGGTATATAAATACTTGTCGCGATGATACTGCCAAAAGTGGAAGGTATATAAACACTTGTCGCGATGATACTGCCAAAAGTGGAAGGTATATAAACACTTGTCGCGATGATACTGCCAAAAGTGGAAGATTCTAAAACAGCAAAATTTTAAGTTTTTTTTCTATCAGAGAGTTATCATTCCTCAAAAAACTTAACGGAGCTGGAAGTATTTCAAGACGTTAGAAGAAAAATCTCACTTCAGGCGCTACGTCGGGCCGTTTCAAAAATTTTCTTCTCCCCTCTTGCAAACGAGAGTGGAGTTTTGTATGTTTTGCCCGTATTTAAACCCAACAGCAATGTCCTATGAAACTACTTCTTGCAATTTTTCTTTTTTCTTCCTCCTTGTTTTCACAGGAAAAAATTTCTCTCTCCTCGCTTTCGTGGCTTGCCGGATGCTGGAGAATGGAGGAAGAGAAAACTATTTCGGAGGAATGTTGGATGAGTCCCTCCGGTTCCATGATGCTCGGCACGGCGCGCACCATCGCAAACGGGAAGGCGGTCTTCTTCGAGTTTTTACAAATTGTGGAAACCGATTCGGGAATCTTCTACATCGCCCGACCGAAAGGAGAAACGCCGACTGAATTTCAACTCGTTTCCTTTCAAAACAACGAGGTAATTTTTGAGCAACCCGCGCACGATTTCCCTCAGCGAATCATTTACCGTCTCGAT
>JAGXRH010000041.1 GCA_018335975.1 Ignavibacteriales bacterium | reverse complement strand
GCAACCAAAATCCCTGCGAGAACAATGCCTGCGCCAAGGAATGTTTTCGGCTCAAGTTTTTCATCGAGGACGATTGCCCCGAGAAAGACAGCAAGTATCGGCGTTACAAATGCAATAAGCGAAAGGTACACTGCTTCTATTCTTTTTAATAACCAGTAAAATGCCGCAAACGTGATGATGGAACCGATAAGCGCGAGATACAGTAACGAAAAAATCGCAACGCCGGTAAATTCGATATGGGCTCCTCGTTCAAAAAATAAACTCATCAACAAAAGCGAAGGAGTGGCAATCGCCATTCCTCCAAAGTTTAACGCAAACGGATGAATGTCGTGTCCGTATTTTTTTATTAAGATAACGACAAATCCCTGCAATGCGGCGCTGAGTAAAATCATTATCATTCCCCACAACATCAAGGAGTCACGTAAAGAAAAATCGCTGTAGAATATTACGACTACTCCGCTAAATCCCAGAACAATGCCGAGGATTTTCGAAAGTGTTAACGGTTCGTTTTTAATGAGCACGTGTTGAAAGATTGCAACGACGAAAGGATAAATGGCAAAGAGTATCGAGGAGAGACCGGAGGGAACATACTGCTCTCCCCAATAAATCATCGCAAACGGAATGGTGAAAGAAAAAATACCCATTACAAAAATCAACCAGCGCTGCTCGTGTTGAAACGGGTTATGTACTTTTTGCCAAAACATATATCCGTACAAAAATGGAAGCGCGATAAGAAAACGTAATCCCGCACTCAAAAATGGTGGCATCGAAGTTAACCCGATACGAATGACGAGCCACGTTGAACCCCAAATAATGCACGTTGCTGCAAACGAAGCGATAACAAGAGTTCGTTCAGAACGCATTAGAATTGTTGCGTATCAAAAAAAACAGTGCCGGTGGGGAGTTTGGGGTAAAAGTAGGTGGATTTTTGCGGCATTGTGGAACCGCAGATTCCCACGTTAAATACCTGGTCAACGGTTGGGGAATTCATAAAGAAAACTGCATCTGTATTCCCGGAAAGGAACGTATTATAGGCAGTGAAGCCATCGTTCTCATAATCAATGACAGAACGTTGTTGTTGTTGTTCGAGCGGAATTTTCAGCAACTGCTCAAAAATCAAACGGTGTAAAACCGTGACGTCTAATCGTTGTAAATCGGCAGAAACATCCTTGAGTAGTTCCCGTAATACCCGCTCGTCTTTCATTTGCAGCAACCAGAGAGAAGGGGTGTCCTTGATTGCAACACCGAAAGATAAATGTTTGAAACGGCGCATCCCCTCCAACAGTTTTTTGAGTGAGAAATAATGTTTCACACGAAAATATTTTTCCAGCGTGGAAAGAGTGATTGCAAAAGGTTGCGGAAGTGAAAAAACAACACGATGAGTGGGAAGTATTGTTACGCCGCTATTCAGCATGTTGCTCGCATACATCAAGACGTAGTTATAGCCCTCGTTACCGGTGTGCTGTGGGTTATCTTTTTTTTGCAATTCCTGATACGCGAGCGCTGTTTCATACCGATGGTGTCCGTCTGCGATGACGAGTTCAAGCAAAGAAAATTTTTCAGTTGCCTGACGATGGAAATTCGGGTCGCTCATCCGCCAGAGACGATGGTGAATATTTTCAAATTCGAAATCAGCGATTGGGTTTGTTGAAGCGAGCGCAAGGCAATGTTCGTCAGTTAAAAAAGTAGCATCGGAAAAAAGGGAAAACACCTGACTGAATTGCGCGTTTGTCGCGTTCATCAGTTGCAACCGGTCCTCCTTCGGTTTGGAATATGTACGTTCGTGACGCCGAATGGAAGAATGTACATTCAATTCTTCTAATTTGCATAATCCGATTATTCCAAACCGTGTGTACGAAGAAAAATTAACTGTAAAGTGTTGTTCCAGTAAATAAAAAGCAGGAGCGGCATCAGTGAGTAGAATTTCGTTCTTCAACCAATCCTGAAAACGCTCTTGTGAAATAGTGTACCGATTATCTTCGCGCGCAAAATCTATTTTTACGCAATTGTATTCATCGCGCTCGTAGAGCTCATTTTGTTTTTCGGGGTTGATAACGTCATACGGAGGGGCAACAACGTCTTGAAGTGCAACTTTATTTGGATTAAACAACAATCCGCGAAAAGGAAAGAACTGTGGCACAGAAAATTTAGATTTAAGGTTTTAGAATTTAGATTTTATATTTCCTCTGAGAATGCAAACATCTGCAATATCTCAACTACTCTTTTCCACAATAACGGCAGTTCCATAGGCAAGAACTTCTGTAACACCACTTGCAACTTCATTCGCATCGTACCGCATTCCGATAATAGCGTTTGCTTCCATTTCTGACGCGTGTTCAACCATTATATCGAATGCTTCTTCGCGGGCACGTTCACAGAGTTGTTGGTACAACGTAATTTTTCCGCCTACGAGAATTTGAAACACTGCGCCTATATTCCCAATAATAGAACGCGAACGGACGGTAATACCACGCACGACTCCAAGATTACGAACAATTCTATAACCCTCGAGTGTAAATGCAGTCGTAATGAACGAAGGATGAACCACGGCGGTCATGGTGTATCTTTTGCTTTTAGTGAATTAACCACTCGTTCAAATGCCGCGAGATACAACTCTTTTTCAGGAGAAAACCAGTTCATCGTAATACGAATCACTTTATTATTCTTCACCATAAAATACGCACGGCTGTCAATATCTTTTGCAGGAGCGTAATTCACGAACAATGCTTTCAGACCATTCACCTCTGATTCTCCGGTGGATTTTGCTTTATACTTCCCTTTATTTTGTTCGAAGACCTTTTCCACTGTTAAATCTTTTGCTGCGAAAACATCGAACTGGATGGAACAATCCAAACGTTCTCCACGAATTTGAAGGACAAAATCTTTATCCCCTTTGGGCGTTGGAATGAAATTAAAATTCTCGGGATACTCGAACGTGAAATAGGGGGTTTCATTTTTGGAAAATGTTTCCGACGGGCGGGGACGGTCATCTGTTTTTGCAATGATTACCGGTGGAACAAATGAGTTTTGAACAGCGGCAAACACATCGTTATATGCATCAAAATAATCTCCGAAAGCGCGAAGTTTTACTTCAAACAATAAGGAATCAATCGGGATGTATAACGAGTAACCGTAAAGGGAAAGTTTTGTTGTTATCGGTGTTTCATAGGAAACTTTTTTCACTTGCATTGCAACAAGAGTAATACTTTCCTCCTTCGTAATTCTGGTATTACCGTCCGACTGAATTTCCAACATCGCATCAGGAAGCAAATCAACGCCTTTCTTTCCTCCCTCGCCCCGTTTTGCAATCACAGAGATTTCGGAGCCGGTGCGTTTTCCACCAACGTAATCGAGAAAATTATTTCGAACATCGTCCGATTCATAAAACAACGCCTTCCCCGCTTCACCCATTGATTTCCATTGCTGGGGATATTTAATCTTAAATCCGAATGCGGGGTCAGCGTATTCGCTCATTTCTCCTACCTTCACTATTTCCGGTTTGGGTTTGGTGCATGATGTAAAAAGAAATGAAAAAACGATGACTGAGAATAAAGAAAGAGTTGTTTTCATAAATAATGAGATTCCGATTTTTAACTGATTGTTTTTCAATATTAGTTTTTCGGTACAACAGTATCGTACCAAAACTTTTTTGAACGCTCGCCGACTTCGTCAATGTGTAAATGCTTTACTTCAAAATATTCACGCATTCCGTCCATTCCAAACTCACGACCAATTCCACTTTGTTTGTATCCACCGAATGGCGCTTTTTCTGAAAGCAAATGCCATTCGTTTATCCAAACAGTTCCGGCGCGAAGTTGTTTTGCAACGCTGATGGCTTTCTCCGCATCATTCGACCAAACTCCGGCGCCGAGTCCGTAAATTGAATCGTTTGCAAGTTGAATCGCTTCTTGTTCTGTTTTGAATTTTAAAACAGAAAGAACGGGACCAAAAATTTCTTCTTGCGCAATCGAAGATTTGTTGTTCACGTTGGAAAAAATCGTCGGCTCAATAAAAAATCCGTTTTGTAATTCTAAACTTGGGGGAATATTTCCCCCGATTTCAACTTTCGCACCGCTTTGTTTTCCTTGTGAAATATAAGACAAGACTCTATCTTGTTGCTTCTTTGAAATCAACGGACCAATTTCCGTTGCAATATCTTTTGGATTTCCAAGTTTCAACTTTTTTGTTTTCTCAACAAATCGAGAAAGAAATTCGTCGTGAATTTTTTCGTGGAGTAATAATCGTGAACCGGCTTCGCAACATTGTCCTTGATGATAAAAAATTGCATACATCGCGCCGTCAATTGCCATTTCCAAATCTGCATCATCAAGTACAATGTTTGCAGATTTTCCTCCACATTCGAGTGTACATTTTTTTAAATTTGCAGAAGCCAAACTCATCACGCGTTTTCCGATTGCAGTTGAGCCGGTAAACGCAACTTTATCCACGAGAGGATTTTTAGCAAGTTCTTCGCCCACATCTTCACCAAATCCGGGAATAATATTCACAACTCCTTTAGGAAATCCAACTTCGTGAAAAATTTTTGCAAGTTCCATTGCTGTGCAAGGAGTGAGTTCGCTTGGTTTTAACACGATTGTATTTCCAGCAGCAAGTG